>JBKECW010000073.1:0-16566 GCA_047975005.1 Bacteroidales bacterium
CTGTTTTGCTTTTTAAATCTCATGCGATTAAAATCCTTTCTCAATCAACATACCCACCTAACCAAAAGAGGGAGCAATTGCTCCCTCTTTATAATTAACCCAAATTGGGTAAAGCTCCAGTCCTGTTGTTCTTTGTCCTGTTTATTTATAAACGACTGATAAACAGCACGGAGAGTAATAGGAATAATTTTATATCTTTGTATAGTTGGTATAGGTAATGGTTCAGATATGTTGAATGGTAATAAATAAAATGCAAGGAACAGCCGTTTTAATGGAGAATTGTAAATGGTTAATTATAAATGAAATGCAAACAGCAAATACATATCATATAGGCGGACAGCTCGAAGGACTAACAGGCAACAAAGCATATAGCTACAACTATGTGAAAGATGTTGGCTACGACAAATTCGGACAACGCACCTACATTAAGTATTGCAACGGCACAGAGACCAATTATACCTACGATGCACAAATGCGCCGTTTGCAAACTCTACAAGCCAAGAACCAGAGTGTAACCTTTATGGATAATGCTTACAGCTACGATAATGTAGGAAATATACTAGGTGTGGCAAATACCGCTCCGGCAGGTTCTACAATGGGCGGGAGCATGAGCCATGAATATTCTTACGATGGGCTGTATCGTTTATCATCTGCATACGTGGTTCGTGGGGAAGCTGTTAGCTACTATCAAGGTGCATTGGGATTAAAAGCAGAAGGAAGAATAACCACCTTGCCAGCGAGTTATGTCCCACGAGTACCAGGTACAAGAGTCGATGACCAGGCAGGGCTTGTTCAAAGAGTTATCAACCATACAATGGGAGTGGTAACGAAGAAGTTTAACGAATACAACAAGAAAAAGTAATTATGAAAAATTCTTTAATGTTGGTTATGTCGTTATGCTTATCTCTCATCAGTTGTGGACAGGAAAATCGAAATGTGAAATTTTTTAAGGATACGGAAGCATATGAATTAGCCCAAGCCGTAGAAACGGAAAATTTGAGCACAATAGAAAAATTGGTAAAAGAAAATCCTGAATTGCTGAACATTACCAACGATACTTCGGGTTCTAATGTGTTAAGTTTATCCCTGACGCTTGAAAACTTTGAAGCATTCAAAAAGTTATTAGAATTGGGTGCAGACCCAAACTTTGTTAATCCTTATTCTAAACGAAGTATATTGATAGAAGCCTGTAAATTCTATTGGAAGCCAGAATCTTACACGATTGATTTACGGTATATCGAGTTACTTCTACAATACGGAGCAACCCCGAATTATGTAGTGGAAGAAAATTTAACAGACGAAAAAGGACGTTCTTATATGGCAACTTCTCCGCTTATGGAAGCAAGCAGACTGGACTTAGGAATGGTAAAGCTGTTAATTAAAGCAGGTGCAGACCCATATAAAAAGTTGGAGCAAAATCAAAAAACTCCTTTTTCACAATCTCTTTCAGGGAATAAATTTGATATAGCAAACTACTTCATTGATAGTTTAAAAGTTGATGTTAAACAACCAATGGCTATTGTAATTCAAAAACCCTCAAACAAAGAGGTAGAGTTTTATATACAGGATTATGTAGTAAATAAGTTTCTAAATGCAAAGCTCACAGGAAATACAGAAGAAATGGAAAGGTTAAAAAAGGAAAATCCTAAAATGGAAGAAGCTAATCAAGAGGGTTGGGAGTTTATCCAGAAACTTAAAAGTATGGGAGTAGATTTTAGGAATTACAACTATAAAAAATAGAAAATCAACAATTACTATAACCAAAACGCCAGGCTAACAGCTTGGCGAAGGTTTCCTTGAAGAACGTAACGATACTTGGAATTTTGCGATAAGCGAGCGAAGAGCCAAGTTTCACTTGGACTATGCCGAGTTTGAGCAAAATCATGTAATTAGTACATCAGCAAAACTGTAAGGTTATTCGAGCGAAATAACTACCTTTGCAGCGATTAATTTTTAAATATATAATAGATGAGAAATTCTAAAGTAAAGAATGTCGCCTGCCATTTTAAGCGGTGGAGCAGGCAATCCTATGCGGTGTTCAGCTCGCTAGGAAAAGTAGTCAGCATCGGAACTCTTTGTATAGCGCTTCTGACAAGCGTTGCCACCGGGCAAAGCAAGACCGACACTAAGAGTGTAAAGGCAAGTGCCAAGGACAGTGTGGAAGACAAAGTCAGCACTCTCGACGGAGTGGAAGTGGTGGTTGCACCTCTGCTCAGCGAAATCAACCAGACTCTTGTATCCTCTGAAATTGCGGCGTCGCCGTCGAAAGGGCTAGAAGATCTACTAGAACAGCTGTCGTCCGTTGATATAAGAAACAGAGGGATGGCAGGAACCCAATCAGACCTAAGCATACTCGGTGGAAATTTCGACCAATCTGTACTTCTTTTTAACGGTGTCAATCTGACCGACCCACAAACAGGACACCAAAATCTCTCTCTTAACATTCCAAACGAAGCCATTCAGCAAATAGAACTTGTTGACGGACTAGACATTGCAAAATACGGAGCATTGGCAATAACAGGAGGAGTAAACATTATCACCAAAACAGACAATAGTAAGCAGGGAACTTTTAGCTATGGAAGCTACGATACTAAAAGCCTAAGTGCCTACACAGGCTTTAACACAGGCAGGTTTAACATGTCGGCAATGGGGAACTTTAATAACAGCGACGGATATGTCGACAACACCGATTACGACAACAAGCAATTGGGAGGACAGGCGAAGTACACCTCTGCCAACGAGGCATTGAAGATTTATGGGCAGTATTCCCACTCGCAACGCAAATTTGGCTCGCGAGGATTTTATACTCCTGCCTATCCCGACCAATATTCGGAGGAGAAGATAAATATGACCTCTGGAAATATTGAATTTAAAAACCTGAGTGCCAACATGTACTATCGCGACAATCGTTCGGTATTTCGTTTATTCCGAAACGAGGCACCCAGCTGGTATACAAATCACAACTATCACCTAAATAAAATATATGGAGGTGCATTGAACTACAATATAAAGTGGGGGAGTTTTACCAATACTCTCGTTGGTATAAACTACAGAAAGGAAGGTATTATTAGTAATGTGCTTGGCGAAGAAACATCCGATACTGTCAAGGTGCCGGGTGAAGACATTTACTATGATAAAAAGACTGACAGATCAATCACTAATTTGTTTGCAATTCACAATCAGTCTATTATTGATGACAAACTTGGCGCAAAGGTACTGCTGGAGACTAGCTTTATAAATGGCAACGAAAATGACACATATTTTCTTCCCGGCATTGAGCTGTACTATTCGCTAGGGGCTCATTATCTGAAATTCTATGCAAAACGAGATATGAGGCTACCTACATTTACCGACTTGTACTATAAAGGTGCAGACTTGATCGGCGACAGTAATCTGAAGCCAGAATTTGCCAATAACTTCAAGTTGAGTTGGAGCTATCAAAAGCGTAGCTTTTCTGCCTATTCGTATATATTTTATCGACATGATAAAGATCTGATAGATTGGGTGAAAGAAGATACTGGAGATAAGTGGAAAAGTGTGAACCTTACCAAGATGAACTTTGCAGGCATTGAGTTAGGGGCAAAGAAGAGAATTGAAGCACCTAATTTTCTGGGTGTGAGGAGTGTATCTGCTAACTATACGTATTTGTTTGCCGAAAAGCAAAAAAGCAACAATATATCAAGATATGCGGTAGATTTTTTAAGAAACAAGTTCAATCTTACAGTAAAACACAGTATTGTTAAAAATCTGTCTTTAAATTGGAACTTGTCAATTCAAGAGCGCAACGGTACCTATCTTCCATACGAAGACGGGGAATATCTTCCGGAAACCGACTACAAGGCTTTTGCATTGCTAGATGCAAAGCTTAATTGGGAACTCGGCAAGTTCAATGTTTTCGCTGAAGGTTTTAACCTTTTTGATTCGAGTTATTTTGACTTCGGAAACTTAGAGCAAGCCGGAATAAACGGTAGAATAGGGGTGAGAATAAGCCTATAAGATATTTATTTTCAATGGAAAGGGATACATTTTGTGTCCCTTTCTTTTTTTTATGTGATAACCCGAGCCTAATTATTCGTCTACAACGTAAAACATTTGCATCATGTGCACTTTGCTCATCATTAGTTATTTATAAAAAGCAAACCCATAATGCGCGAAGTCTGGCAAGGTTTGCTTTCTTACTCTGTATTTCGGAGGCATGCACTATATGTATAGAGAGCTGTCAAGGTAAATTCCATTCTGCTCCGTCCTTAGTGTCTTTGATGCTAAAACCTAAATCTTGCAGTCTGTCTCTTATTAAATCAGAGCTTGCCCAATCTTTATTGTTCTTTGCTTGTTGCCTAATCTCTAGGAGCAAGTCGACAGCTCCTTTATATGCCGAGTTGTTACCTTGCGCAGTGTCGGAGTCTTCTAAGCCTAGAATGTCAAGTACAAATATTTTGAGAGTATCGGTTAAGATGTTTTTATTTTCCTCGTCGACAGATAGTTTTCCGTCTTTTACTGAGTTTACAATACGTACTATTTCAAATAAGTGGGCAATCAATATCGGACTATTCAAATCGTCGTTTAGTGCTTCGTAGCATTTGTTTCTCAGTTCTTCGGCATTGATGTCGCTGCTTTTGCTAGTCTTTAAGCCTGATGCATCTTTCAGTGCAGTAAGTAGTTTTGTCATGCCTTTTTCGGATGCTTGCAGAGCCTCGTTGGAGAAGTCGAGCTGGCTTCTGTAATGGGCTTGTAGCATAAAAAACCTGATGGTCATAGGCGAGTAGGCTTGTTCTAGCAATTTGTGGCTTCCCGAGAAAAACTCATCAAGATTAATGAAATTACCAAGAGATTTGCCCATTTTCTGGCCTCCGATAGTTACCATGTTGTTGTGCATCCAATAATTTACGGGAGTTTTTCCCCTCGATGCTACTGCTTGTGCTATTTCTGCCTCGTGGTGGGGAAACTGCAAGTCCATGCCACCGCCATGTATGTCGAAAGTCTCACCTAGATATTTGCATCCCATGGCTGTACATTCGGTGTGCCAACCGGGAAAACCGTCGCCCCATGGCGAATTCCAACGCATAATATGCTCTGTCGATGCTTTTTTCCATATTGCAAAATCCAGCGACGAGCGTTTTTCGCTTTGTCCGTCCAGCTCTCGGGTGTTGGCAAGCAAATCATCAATCTTTCTGCCTGACAATGCGCCATAATCGTGTTTTTCGGCATATTTCTGAACATCAAAGTACACAGAGCCGCCACTTTCATAGGCAAAGCCTTTGTCAATTATAGTTCTTATAAGTTCTATTTGCTCTATTATGTGCCCTGTCGCTAGTGGTTCAATGCTCGGGGGCAATACGTTTAGAGATTTCATGGCATTGTGGTAGGTGTTGGTGTAGTGCTGCGCTACCTCCATGGGTTCAAGTTTGTCAATCTTTGCTTTCTTGGCTATTTTGTCCTCGCCCTCGTCAGCGTCGTCTACAAGGTGTCCGACATCGGTAATGTTGCGCACATATCGTACTTTATAGCCAAGATGAAGCAGGTAACGATATAGTAAATCAAAAGTTACGGCAGGGCGTGCATGTCCCAAATGAGCATCGCCATATACGGTTGGTCCGCAAACATACATCCCAACTCGTCCTTCTTCTATTGGTTTGAACTCTTCTTTTCCCCTCGATAAGGTGTTGTAAATATGTAGTTTGCTCATTTTTCTTTATTGTTAGATTTTCAGATGAAAAGCACAAATTTACTAATTATGCGCTTTATTGTCCACTCCGTAGGCTAAAATATAGTCTTTTGGTAACATTTCTATATTGATATTATTTTTGCCATGCCTCCTTTCGGTTTCGTAATAGATTTCTATCATATTGGCAGAAAGTAGCCTTCTGTTATCTTTGATATAAGTCTCGTTCTGGAGGTCTATATATTTGTCGTTGAGTATTTTATAAAGAGTCTCCTTGCACACCCACACTAGTGTTAGTAGGTATCTTCTATCCTCTTTATTCAAGTTGCGAGTATGCAGCCACTGCTCATTCTTGTAATGTAGAAACTTGCTAGTAATTCTTTCGTAGCGTCTGTGTAGCGATTCTATGTCAAGTCCGCAGGGCTTGTCTGACAATGCAACTCCCACAAAGTCGGAAGTGTGAGTGATGCTAATTTCCTTGCTTATCTCATTGATGCATGGTTTGCCGGATTTGTCGTAGTTTATCAGAAGGTCTTTGTTGAGCATTAGCTGCAGTAATATTCTGGTCGCAAGCCATTCGCGCTTTCGGGTCTCGTTGGATATTGTGCTGTAACGTCTTGTTTCTTGGGGTTTGAGGCTGTATTTACCTTCAAGCTCCTCTAACGATTCGGAGAGTTCCCAAATCCCAATTTCAATATTTTTTGATATTTTTCTTGAGTACAGAGGCATTGTTAATCTATTTCTTGGAGGAGTCCCATTCAATACTGTTTATAATCTCTATTGCATCCTCGGTCATGAAATCATAGATGGGCTGTAGTGAGTCGATGTTGGGAGTCGACCAAACATAGATAGAACCTCGCAGGAAGTGCTTGGTAGAATCGGTTATAAAAAATTGAAATGGCGAAGCTGCATTGCCATCAATATTGTAATATACTCCGTAAATATTTCTTGCTGTGTCGTATATCAGGTTGTTCTCTATGTTGTTGGCTTTTATGGTGTGTTTGAATGCCAGTTTGTAAGCATCCTCTATATATTGGTCTATATTGCCATCTATTTTCATGTAGCTTAGGTGTATCTTTGCATTTATGTCCGTGGTCTTCGTAACTACATTTCGCCAATATGGCTCGGCGTTTTTGTCTCTGTCAATCTCTAGGCTAGAGTAGTCAGCGATATTAAAAGAGTAGGGGAGATTCTCCTTGCTCCGGTGGTAGCTCTTTTTCGGAAGATCAAAACGATAATAGCCATTAGGCTTAGGGACATAGGATTCTCCTGAGCAACATGTGAGTATGACTACTGTTAATATTACGATATATATGCCTTTACTTTTGCGCATTTAAAACTGATTCCGGAATAATAACCTTTAGTTGCTTTATTCGTCTTTTGTCTATTGATTCTACGCTCATCTCAAAACCTTTGATTTTGATCTTGTCGTTTAGTTTTGGAAATGCTTCTTTTACTTCTAGCACCAAACCAGCAAGGGTCTCTATTTCATCAGAAATATCGTCAAATATATCTTCGTCAATGTTGAAAATCTTGCAAAAATCAAGTATTGAGGTTTTGCCGTCAAAAAGATATGTGTTGTGGTTTACCTTTGTATATCCCTTGTCGCTTACGTCATCAAACTCATCGCTTATGTCTCCAACTATTTCTTCGAGTACATCTTCTAGGGTAACTATTCCCGACACTCCGCCATACTCGTCTACAACAATAGCCAGATGAATCTTGTTTTGCTGAAATTCTGACAGTAGGTCGTTTATCTTTTTTGACTCGGGTATTAAAAATGCAGGTCTTATCAATTTTTGCCACGCAAAACTATCCTTCTCGTTGGTGTATTTAAGCAAGTCTTTGATGTATAAAATGCCCTGCATATCATCGAGCTTCTCGGCATAAATAGGTATCCTTGAGTAGCCGGAGTCATTGATAATATTTAAGACTTTCTCAAATGAAGAGTTATGCTCTACGGCTAGCAGGTCGATACGCGAGGTCATTATGTCGCTGGCGCATTTTGATCCGAATTTGGCTATACCCTCAAGCATCTCCTTTTCCTCTTGTATATCTTCTTCTGATGCCAAGCCTATTGCCTGCGATATATCATCAATAGTTACTTCGTTGGACGAATATTTGTTCAGCCCTTTTTTGACAAAGGTTGTAGAGCTTATGAGAATACTTGACAACGGCGAGCACAAGACAATGCAAGCGCGCAGTGGTGTTGCCATAAACATGGCAAAACCCAAAGGATGTTGAGATGCAAAAACCTTGGGGAGTATCTCGCCAAACAGCAACAGCAGCAGACCGATAACAACAACCTCGATGATAAAGCCTAATACCTCCGAATCAGAGAAATTCATCGTCATCTTTGAAAATTGTGCGAAAATCACTACTATGCCTATGTTTATAAAGTTATTGGCAACAAGTATGGTTGCAAGAAGTCTCTCTGGCTTTGCCAGCAAGCCCAATACTCGGTGTTTATCGCCGTCGGCTCTTAATTTATTTTTCTCGTCGGGCGATAATGAAAAATAGGCAACCTCCGAACCCGAAATAAATGCCGACATTGCAAGGAGAACTACAATACATACAAGGTATATTATAGCCTTTGTCGATATAGGATAAAATTGCACTGCCAAGTTTATGCTCGCAAGGAGCGGAATACTGTCTGCGTCCAAAATATTACTAATTGATTAATACTATTTCCAAAATTGTTTTTTTATTAAAATGGCGAATCGTCATTGTCATTGCTCTCATTGTAAACAGTAGTCTTGTCCTCAGACGCTTGCTGTGGCTGACTTGCTGGGGAACTCGCTGCGCTGTACCCTCCGCTGCTGTTATTGTCTTCCTTTTTGCCCAACAGCCTGATTGTGTCTGCAAATATCTCTGTTCTGTATTTTTTTACTCCGTCCTTGTCATCGTACGAACGGTTGCGTAAACGCCCTTCGATGTACAACTGACTACCCTTGTGAATGTACTTTTCTGTTATATCTGCCAATGCTCTCCATGCAACGATGTTGTGCCATTCGGTGGTTGTTACCCTCTCGTTGTCCTTGGAGTAGGTCTCCGATGTAGCCAACGAGAATGACGCTACCGATACATTGTTGTCCAAGTGTCTAACCTCGGGCTCTTGCCCCACATTTCCTACTAATATTACTTTGTTTACCATGGCATCAATGATTTATAGTTAAAAATTCTCCTTTATAAACAGCTAAGTTAGGCAATTCTTTTTAATTGCAAAAAAACAGCAGTTAAAATATTATGTTTGTGTTGCTTACTGTGTCGGTGCATCATGAGATTTAACACCGTTCCAATACAGATTTTCGGGTTTCCACTTGTCTTTTGGCTTGTCTACGCCCGTTGGATAGCCGATTGGTATAACATTTAGCGGGCGAAGATTGTCGGGAAGCTCCAAGGCTGCCCTTACGGGATTTTCTCTCTCGGGATAAGGCCAAACGGCGGTGAATACTGCTCCCAAGCCCATTGACTCTACTGCAAGCAGAATGTTCTCCGATGCCATAGCACAGTCGATAGACCAATAGTTCTCGTCTGCTCCCGTGAGTGCTTTGTCGAGGTCGCCGCATACTATTATCGCGGCAGATGCGTCTTTTAGCATCTTGGCATAGGGTAGGCGGGCAGAGAGTGTGTCCATCATTGCATCATCGGTGATGATGATAAACTTCCACGGCTGTGCGTTTCTTGCCGTTGGTGATGCCATGCCTGCCTTGACAATTGTTAATAGGTCATCATTAGACACCTTTTGCTCAGTGAAACTTCTCACGCTCTTGCGTTGATGGATTATTTCTAGCACCCCTTTGCTGTCGGCAGTGCTTGATGCTGATTTTTCACCTATTTCAATGGGTTTGAAATCGGCTCTTATTATTAAGACTATCAGTGCGATAGCCATTAAAATACATAGGATGTGGATACTTTTCATATTTTTATATTTTGATTTTTTGTTTTTAAGGTGTCCAAAGTCAAGCCTGTCGGACAGAAAAAACGACACCATGCCCTTGGTATAAATATGGATATAACGACAAATATAATTGCCAGTCCCATTACCCAGTTGCCGACAACCTTGTAAGAAAAAGCAGAAAAGGGCTCAAGCACTGTCAAATCGAAGTAAATGCCCATCCAAAGCATAAATAGGAGGATGAAAAAGATAGCTTCTCTCAGATATTTCAGAATTGAATATACTTTGGGCGGAATTTTTATGTTCTTCTTAACTAGTTTGTTTGCAAGGTCTTGGAGGTTTCCGTAGGGGCAGTAATAGCCACAATAGAATGATTTGCCTGTAAGGATTGGTAAAATAATCGACAAGACTATTATTGCAAGCATAAGTAGTTTCCCTTCGCCGGACCAACCATTCATCATCCAATTATAGATGAGGTAGATAGAGATGAATTTGGTCAGTATAAATCCGAATAAAAGAACTGTAATTATCTTTATGTATAGGCTGTATTTTTTGAATACCTGAGGTTTCAAGAAATTGAAGAGCATGAAAATCAGCCATATCCAGCCTAAAATCATGGATATGCTGATGTCTGCCTTTTCATTTTGATTTTTTATTGTCTCTATTGCCGATGGATTGTAGGCTTCTGCTATTTTGTTTACACCATTTATTATAGCCTTGCTGCTTATGGATGCCCCCGATATTATATCGACCTTAGAGTTGCGGAGTTCCGTAACTTTCTTACCGTTCCATGCATCGAACAAACCGGCGTTTGCAATTTGTTTTACATATTCGGAGCTTTCGCTGTGTCCCAGCAAAATTAAACCTCGAACTGTACTTTCCGAATCTACCACCAGTGCAAAGTTAATGTTGCCACCAAAGCCTTCGACTGTCCCCTTCTGAGGAAATTCTAATGTCCCTATAATCTGATGCTTGGAATCGGATATTTCCCACACAGAAGCGACAGGTCTGAAACTTACAGCTTCGGGAATGAGTGTTTTGATTGCTTCGATACTCGGCAAATCTAGCTCCGTATCGTTTTCATATTTGATATTATGACCAAGAAAACGTCCTTGGTAGGCAATGGCAATGCCAAAAACAAGTGCTATCGTTGCAAGCTTGACAACTCCTGATAAAATACGTTTGATTCCTCTCATTAACATTAATATTATTTTCGTTTGCGAAAATAACATTAAATAATGAAAATGCATGATGATTATATCCGGGCTAAAAAATACTCCTTAATGGCTAATCAATATTCTCCCGAAAATATGGCGGTTGACCCGTGTGTTTGCCTAAACTCCGAATTGTGTAAAATCATCCCTGCGGGGTGTTTTTCTCTCGCGTAAACGACAAGGCAATCTTGGGAAACAAGAACATTGGCAGTATTGAACCTATTGCCAAGCAGGCTAGGGTGGTAAAGGTTATTAGAAAATTGGAAAGAAACAAGTCGAGATATTGAATCTTCTCCCCCGGTTCGCCCATATTCTGCAAAAAGGAAATAAGCGAGAATATTGTGTTGTAGGCAAATTTTCCCGGTATCATCGGAAGGAGTGCCGGTATGAACAAAACTGTGCGAGGCACTCGGCTCAACCACGCAAAGTACAGACTTACAAAACCGATAACACACGAGCCGGCAAGCGATGCTGAGCTGATGTCGATATCAGCATATTCCATAAAACAAAAACGGCAGGCATGACCCAGTGCAGCAAGGATACCTATATATTTAAACACCCGTGTGGGAGGATTCGAAATGGCTCCGAAACCAATGCCTGCAATGGCGGCAAACACTGCGTCTGTGAGTATGGCTGTAATAATCATAATAAACTGCTTTTTACTATTAATAAGGTGATGGATAAGCCTGCAGAGAAGCATATTATCCATAGGGTGGCTTGTATCAGGCGGGCTACTCCTGCAAGGGTGTGGCTCTCGACAATATCAATAATTCCATTGATAAGCGGAACTCCCGGTACTAAGAACAATACGCTGGTAGCTAGGGCAATATCGGAGGTGGTGTCGAAGAGTGTTGCTGCCGACGCTCCAAAAGATGCAACGAATGCCGTTATTGCTATTGTGAGGTAAGTGTTGATTTTTGTTTTGTTGAGTTGTTGCCTTACAAAAAAGGCTAGGGCAGTGGCAAAGAAAACAATGAATACCGAAAGCCAATCGCCACCAAAGAGCTTACAAAACGAAGCATTGGCAGCACTCGCTAGCAATAGTACATGGAAAGGCTTCATGCGTGGTTTGCTGATTATGTCCTCATATCTTCGTTTTAGCTCTTCAAAGGGGAGTTTGTCGTCATAGCAAGTCCAGCTTAGCGCACTTAGTCTTGAATTATGCTCAAAATTGATGGGTTTATGCACGATTATATCTAAGTCCATGTAAGAGCTTTTGCTTTGCTCGTCCCTGATCGACAGGGTGAGGCTCTTACTTAAAATGATGATTTTAACATCGTAACCATAGGATTCGCCAACACGCCTAACGATGCGTACAACTCGTGAAGTGTGTACGCCACTTGCTATCATGTGGGAGGCATATTCTTTTAGAAAATCACCTAAGGTCTGTATGTCGATTGTGTTGTTGTTCATTATTTTGTAATGTTCTGAGCTTCTGATTTATTGTGTCTTACAGAGCAAGTGCCTGTATCAAAACTCACAGATTTGTTGCTAAATAGTCGTTCGATATGACCGCTTTGTGTCATTTTGTTTGTTGGCAGATGATGAAGTCTTGGCGAATCTATTAATGCTATTGAGTCGCACATTGTAACAGCGATGTCCAGTTCGTGGGTAGAAAACATTATGCATTTATTCTCTTTGTGTGCTAGCTCTCTGAGCAAGGTGCATAGTTCGTAGCGGTTGGGTAGGTCGAGGAAAGATGTTGGCTCGTCGAGCAGAATAATCGGCGTGTCTTGTGCCAATGCACGAGCTATCATAATGCGTTGACATTCGCCGTCGGACATCTTGTTCATGCTCTTTTCGGCATAGTCTGTCATGCCTACTAGCCTTAATGACTTATGTACAATCTCGCTGTCTTGCTTTTGCATCCTGCCTATCCAATTGGTGTAGGGTGCTCTGCCAAGTGCTACCACATCCTGACAACAAAGATTTGCAATGCGCACTCGCTCGGTTGTTACGAAGGCTGTTGTCTTTGCTAGTTCTTGCAAGCTCATCCTAGACAGCTCCTGTCCGTTCAATACGATAGAACCTTGCGATATATCGTGGAGTCCCGATATTGATCGTAGCAATGTAGATTTGCCTGTGCCATTGCGTCCCAGAAGTGCAATTAGCTCACCGCTTGGCATTGTTGCAGATATATTGTCGAGTAGTATATGCCTGCCGTATCCGATGCTTATGTTTTGCAAATCTATCATATTCAAGCGATGCTTTTATTTCTTATAACTACCCATACTACAATAGGGATGCCTAACAATGCGCATATTGAGTTTATCGGCAAGGTCAGCATCTTTGAAATTATATCGCATAGCAACATCACTACGGCTCCTGTTAGTGCTGCTCCGGGCATTAGTATGCGGTGGTCGGCATTGGCAAATATCAGGCGGGCAACATGCGGAACTGCCAAGCCGATGAAGCCAATAGGGCCGCAGAATGCTGTTACTGTACCTGCAAGCAGTGTGGTCGATAAAAATATTATCAGCCTAGACTTGCCGATGTTTACGCCTGTCGTTCGGGCATAGTTTTCGCCAAGTAGCAATAAATTCAAAGGTTTGATAATGATTATTGACAATAGCAATCCTAAGAAAACCGCAGGAATTAAGAGCATAAGCTGTGTTTGGGTTATATCGCCCAATGACCCCATCGTCCAAATAACAAAGGCTTTGAGTGAGGTCTCGTCGCTCATGTATTGCAGTATCTGAACTATTGCACTTATGCCCGAACCAAACATCATGCCCAAGATAAGTATTACCATGATGTCTTTTATTCTACGACTCACGGCTGCTATCACCAGTAATACTAAAGCAGATCCTATCCATGCCGAGCCTGCCAAGCCAATTGTTGAAAAAATAGCGTTGCCGGTCAAGCCTAATATCGGTGCGCCAAGTATAAACAGTGCTACACCCAAGCCGGCACCCGAACTAATCCCTAATACATATGGTCCTGCCAATGGATTGCGAAATAGAGTTTGCATCTGCAATCCACTCACCGACAGGGCTACGCCTACCACCAATGCTGCAACCGCTTTTAGCAAGCGGATATTCAAAATAATCTTCTTCGTGATGTCAGGACAATCGCCCCCGCTCAATGCTGCCCATACGTCAGACAGTGGGATGTTGCTTGTCCCCGTAGCCATGTCAACAGCAAACAAGACTACAATTAGGATTGATAAAATTACGAAAATCGCAGTTGCAGGTAATCTCATTCAGCGAAGTTAGTCAAGTTTAAGGTAATAATAAAAATTATCAGAGATAATTTCAGGGTGAAAAATCTTTATCAAATCCCGCAATATCAAATCCGGATTGACAACTCCCGATTCCCAAAAATCATTACCCCCAGATGGATTTATTCGTTTTGTGCTGTTGTATATCTGCCCTGCTACTACACAAGGCGCATCTGCAAATTTCGGATAAGCTGTTTTCAACTCTTCCAAGGAGGATAGACCTCCAACATTAATCCAGATATCGGCTTGCTGTGTCAAAGAGTAGGCTTCTTCCAAATCAATAGCTAAAGAGCTTGCCGAGGTGTTTTTATCGTAGATATATTGTCCGCCGGCATCGGCAATGAGCTTAGCCATATAACTGTCAGTTGAGGGCATAAACCACGAATCGCTGTAGGGAGCATTGAGCATGACTGTGGGCTTGTCGGAGTTTGCCGCTGCTGCTTGTGCCTTTAGCTTGTTGTACCTCGTCGGAATGTCCTTGAAATACTCCTCGCCCTCTGTCCTATTGCCGATAAGCTCTGATACTGCCACCAACCATTCCGCCTTCCCCAAAGGTGATTCTTCCAAATATTCCCCGATGTAAACAAAAGGAATTTCCAATTCCCGCAACTTTGGCTCTGCCGTACTCGCCCCTCTTACTCCATAAAGTAGAACCAAATCAGGCTTGATGCCTACAAGTTGCTCGTAGTCTATATTGCCATCGTAGCCAACATCGGCGATATTGTCTTTGTGCGATGATATATATATGTTTGATATATAGTCGATTCCCGAAACTCCCACTATCAAGTCGGCAGCTCCCACAGCATCAAGCATCGCAACATGAGAACTAGACATGCATACAATACGCTTTGCTGCGCCATTGATGATTTGTCCGCTAAAACCCTGTGGCGCACTCTCGCCATTGCGAGCAATGAACAATTGGCTCTTGATGTTTTCTGCTCCCTGCCATGGCTTATGTACTTCTAGTATCGTGCTTTGCATGCCTTTGGCTCCGACAAGCTCAAAGCCCAAAGCATAGTGGGGATTGTACTTCTTGATGTTAAAATCTTCTGTTGACGATTGCTTGCCTACGCATGCTGCAAGCATCACTAGCATTACTAGTATTGCGAGGGCTTGTTGTGTTCGTTTCATTTTTTTTATTTATCCCCTGCATGTCACGGGCGGGGTGGTCTATACTTCGTTTTTGAGACACACAGAAGTGCGTCTTTACTTCATAATTCACCATTAAGCGCTGTATTGGGGAAAATTGCAAAAGTTGCTAAGGATACAAGTCGTATGTTCTTGTTTATGTGTCCTTTAGCTCTATCTCCCGAAAGCCTTAAAACTAATCAATAATATTGGCAGGTTTTCTGACTTACTCCATCTCCAAAGCTCCCTTCCCATTCCTTGTCGAACAGTGGTGTTGAGTGTTGTTTGGAGACCTTGATAGAGCTTACAGCAGCGGGTCTGTTCAGGATTTTCACCTGATTCCCTTTTCACCTGATTCTCCCAAAGAAGAAACCGGCACCAAAATCAGCACAAAGATAAGTTTTTTTTTGTTCGTTCTGTGGCATAATTGTAAAAAACAGTCTGTCTGTCAATTACTATTCCTGATTGAAAATTAATGTGTAGAAATGCCAAAGTATTTGTATCTTGCAAACTCTTTTGAAATCAAACTAAATAAGTTTTTAAGACATGACAAGTACACAACAACGAAAAGAACTGCAAAGTCAGATTTGGAAAATAGCCAACGACGTGCGCGGCTCTGTCGACGGATGGGATTTTAAGCAATTTGTACTGGGGACGCTGTTCTATCGTTTCATCAGCAAGAATTTCACTAATTATATAGAGGCAGGCGATGATAGCATTGACTATGCCGCCATGTCTGATGATGTGATGAGTCCTGAAATAAAGGAAGATGCCATAAAAACAAAAGGCTATTTTATATACCCGTCTCAGCTTTTTGAGAATATTGCTAGGTCTGCCAACACAAATGATAGTCTGAATACCGACTTGGCAGAAATTTTTGCCGCCATCGAAAGCTCGGCAAGTGGTTTCGATTCGGAAGACGACATTAAAGGACTCTTTGCCGATTTTGATACGACCAGCAACCGCTTGGGCAATACCGTTAAGGATAAGAACACAAGGCTGGCCGCTGTGCTAAAGGGAGTTGAAGGATTAAATATGGACAATTTCGAGGACAATCAAATCGACCTCTTTGGCGATGCCTACGAATTTCTTATCTCCAACTATGCCGCCAATGCAGGCAAATCGGGAGGGGAGTTTTTCACGCCTCAGAGCGTATCAAAGCTCATTGCACAACTGGCAATGCACAACCAAACTACCGTAAACAAGATTTACGACCCTGCCTGTGGTTCGGGTTCCTTGCTTCTGCAAGCCAAAAAGCATTTTGATGCTCACATCATCGAGGACGGTTTCTACGGGCAGGAGATTAACCATACGACGTACAACCTTGCCCGCATGAATATGTTTTTGCACAACATCAACTACGACAAGTTTCAGATTTCTTTGGGCAATACCCTGATAGATCCTAAGTTTGGCGATGATAAACCTTTTGATGCCATCGTTTCTA
>JBKECW010000074.1:0-9504 GCA_047975005.1 Bacteroidales bacterium
GGGCAATCTGTCGTATTGGGCTTGTCGGTATCTCCCACGTTCAGCAAACTTGACGCTTCTGGTTCTGAATCGCAAGGGGCTGATTTTGGAATTGGCTATGATTTCGGTTTGACTGCCGACTTCTTTCTTGATGGCAACTACCGATATGCTATCACATCTGGACTTATTATCTCAAACATAAATTCAAGTATAGATTATACCCCCAACGAAGATACAGGCTTTGGTGATGCCAACCTTGTTGCCGGGAGCAGAGTGTCGATAGACTATCGTTTAAAGTATTTGGAAATCCCTTTAGCCTTCAGATTAAGAACAAGACAATTTAATCGAGCAACATTTTGGGGGCAGTTCGGACTATTCGCCGCCATCAATGTAGGAGCAAAAGCGAGTAGCAGCGATGGGCAGCTAAATAAGAATGGAATCGGAAGGGACATCAATCTATTTAATATGGGATTGAATATTGGTATCGGCATGGAATATGATATGGGAGGACAGAATGCTTTGGGTTTTGCCATCGTATCCAAAAACGGATTTGTTGATGTTGTTGACGGTGGTTTTGGTGGCAAGACAACTTCTAATGTTATTGCATTGCAATGTAGCTTTATATTCTAGCATCCAAAAAGCCTGAAGGCTATGAAGTCCATTAAAATATTCATCTGTCTTTTATTTGTCATCACTTTTCTGCATCCCGAACTGTCAGCCCAGACGGTGATAAGATCGGTGGTTGTAGACTCTGCAACGCAGGAAGGCATACCCTATGCAGCACTTGGTTTTGCAGACGATAATAAGATAAGCACTATATGTTCGGAAACGGGCGAATTTAAACTAAACATAGGAACTAAGAAAGTTACAGACTCCATAAAGATAGCTTGTGTGGGGTACGCAAGCCGTACTATTGCGGTAAAAGATATTGGAGAAAAGATAGAGCTCTCTCAGGGTGTTAAGGTCTTGAAAAATGTGGTGATTTTAGATAAAGAGCTTTCAGCAGAGGAGATAATCGAGAAGGCAAAGGAGAGTATTGACAGTATTTATGAAATGGGCTATTCCAAGCAGCGCACTTTTGTCAGACAGACCTCTACACTCAAAGTAACCAAGCTAGGCTACAAAATTAAAAAGAGTACTATTCCCGAAATTAATAATACTTTCATGGATACGATGTTTTCGTACATTCCAGACATGAATATCCTATGTCAGGAAGCTCTGTGCGATGTCTATGCCTCTCTACTAAAACCTAACGGCAGGATAAAGCATGATTTCTTGAAATCGTATGCCACATCTCCCGACGGCGATGTCCAAAAATTAAGTGTTCAGTTTAGCGACAAAATGGAGAGAATCCTGAAAGAAAGAATTAAGAGAGATTCTTATTTCAAGATACGCTCTGGTATTATCGGTACTGCCATAGGCAAAGAGGAAGGGGGCATGGATAGTCTCATCTCAGAAGCCAAAGAGTTGAACGAGGAAGCCAGCGAAGAGGTTAAGAACACGGACTTTGTCGAAAGTATAGAGAGTGGTGTATTGCAGAGCAATAGGAGATTGTTCATAGACAAGAGCGGTGATTTAGATTTTATCGTGAGAAATAAGAAGTATGATTTTGAGAAAGTTGATTTTGCGGTATTTGGAAACGAACTCGCCTACAAAATATCTTTTACTCCCAAAGGAGGGGCGAGGCTTAAAGGAACAATATTTATCAATATCGACGACTATGGGATAATGAGAGTTGAATACGAGAATGTTAAGTCAATATCCAAGTTTAGCATGTTTGGAGTGGAGCTGAATGTGTTTCGTTATAAGGGGATTATGATGTTTGAGAAAAATAAAAATGCTAAATACTTTCTAAAATATGCCGATCATACAGAGGCTGCGTTTATGAGGATCAATAGACCACTGACAATCATAGAGAAGAATAAGAAGGTAATAGGTCGGCGCAAGCAAAACCAAGTTAGTTTCGATTTTGATTTAAGTGGAGTTGGTGAAAATAAGACTGAATATATAGCTTTTGATAATGAAGCGATCACAAAGCAAAATTACAACAATAAGCGAAAAAGCGAGTTTAGTGGTTATGAGTATATGAAAAAGTACGATCCAAGCTTTTGGGAAGGCTATAATATAATCGAACCCAACAAGCTGATGAATGAGTACAAAAATATTAAGGAATGAATAAACTGTTACTATTTGCATTGGGTCTTGTAGTTTTACTTCAAGGCTGCACCAAAGACAAGAAGAGCGAGAGCTCTGAGTTTCCAAACATTATCTTCATTCTCGCCGATGACATGGGCTATGGCGATGTGAGCTGTCTAAATGAGGAGGCAAAAGTGTCGACACCAAATCTCGACAAACTGGCTTCGGAAGGGATGATTTTCAACGATGCCCATTCAGGCTCGGCGGTGTGTACGCCCACACGCTACGGAATACTTACCGGCAGATATTGCTGGCGTAGTTCGCTGAAAAGAGGAGTTTTAGTGCCTTGGGACGAGCCTTTAATCGAAGCCGACCGCCTGACTGTCGGCGATATGCTTAAAAGTAAGGGCTACACCACTGCTTGCATCGGCAAATGGCATTTGGGATGGCAGTGGGCAACTACCGATGGCTCTCGGCTTAAAGAAAATGGGCAGTCTATTGATAATGCACAGCGACAAGCTTTCGCTAGCAAAGTCGATTTTGCAAAGCCTGTTGCAGAAGGTCCAATCACACGAGGGTTTGATTATTATTTTGGCGACGATGTGCCAAACTATCCGCCATACTGTTTTATTGAAAACGACAAAACAGTAGGTATTCCCGATAAAGTAAAACCGGACTCTCTTTTTGGGCATAAAGGACAAATGGTTGAGGGGTGGAAGCTCGAAGATGTTATGCCCATTCTTACATCCAGGACAGTAGATTATATTCGCAATAAGGGCAAAGTATTTAAGAGGGAGACAGGTAAGCCATTTTTCTTGTACTTTCCGCTAACCGCACCACACACACCTATTGCACCGGCAAAAGAATTTCAGGGGACAAGCAAAGCCGGAGCCTACGGCGACTACGTGCAGCAGGTAGATTGGACTGTGTGGCAAGTAATGAAAACATTGGAAAAGGAGGGATTGGCAGACAAGACCTTAATCATATTTACCAGCGATAATGGTTCGCCTGCACGAAGTGGTGAAAATATGTTGGGAGGACTAAGGTCGGTTTTGAAATACGGACATAATCCGAGTTGTCATTTCTCAGGGATAAAGGCTGACATTTACGAAGGCGGACACCATGTGCCTTTTATCGCCAAATGGGCAGGAAAGATTAAGGCAGGTAGCACTAGTGAGGAAACAATTTGCCACACCGACTTTATGGCAACATGTGCTGATATTGTAGACTATGACCTGTCCGATAATGACGCCGAAGATAGCTACAGTTTACTATCTGTTTTAGAAGGACAAAGCTATAGCTCCCCATTAAGAGAAGCGACAGTGCATCATTCTTCGCAGGGGCAGTTTGCCATACGTCAGGGAGAATGGAAGTTGATATTGGGCGGCGGTTCAGGAGGATGGACAGTACCTACCAACAACAAGCAAGCAGAGAAGCAAGGATTACCGCTGATACAGCTATATAAAGTAAAGGGCGATGTCGGAGAGAAAGAGAATCTTTACGAGCAGAACCCCGAAGTTGTGGAGCAGATGACTGCTCTTTTGGAAAAGTATAAGAGCGAAGGTCGTTCAGCCCCCAAATAAAGAAAAACTTATATATGATAGAATGTCGATAAGTATCTCTATCTTATATAACAACAAAAAAGAGGTGCAATTACTGCACCTCTTAGGTTACAAAAACTAAAAAAAGTCATGAAAACTTGACTGTATCTTTAACGACTTGCTTCATAGCTTCGTATTGTTCCTCCATGCTTTGTAGTAGTTTATACTGAGCGCGCGTGCGGATTAAATTGTGCTTTGGCGATTTGGTTTTATAATAATTGTCGCCGTCTATATAATCCATCAGGAAGCGCAGTACTTGTTCGTAGGTAATATATTTAGCAGAAAATGCCAGGTATTCCAACTCCTTCTCGCTAAGGAACGATGAACTTTCTTCCAAGTATCCTTTGGCAAAGGCCTTGTAAATTTCCATATCCATCGAAACATTATCGAGGTTCTCATCGTCCTCAAGTCCTGTATTTGTATAGAAGCGCATAGCATCGCCAAAATCGTTCAATACTGTACTGCTCAGTACAGTGTCGAGATCTATAACACAAAGCACATCGCCATGCTTGTCGAAGAGGATATTGTTTATCTTAGTGTCGTTATGACTGATGCGGGTAGGGATAACGCCGTCTTCCACAAGCTTCCAAAAGTCCAACATTTCTTGCTTGCGACTTTCTATCCATTCGACTTCGGTAGCAACTTCTGATTTGCGCCCAACAGGGTCTTTGCTCAGTACCTCGTCCCATTGCTTAAAGCGGTATCTAATGTCGTGGAAGCCCGGTAGTATATTCACAAGCGGCTCTTCTAAATCGGCTACCAATGATTGAAACTTGCCGATACCTTTACCGCCGGCATAAGCAAGCTCCGGAGTTTCTGCTGCCGAGTAAGCGATTGTGTCTTCAATAAACAGACATACTGCCCAGTATTCGTCCTCCTCGTCGAGGAAATATAGCAGTCCCTCGTGTGTCGGAATGATAGTCATCGCTTCACGCATAGGATCACCACCTGCCGCCTCTACTTTCTTTTTGATGTGCAGACATACTTTTTGAATATTATCCATCATCGCCGGAATAGGCGAGAATATGCTCTTGTTTTTGCGTTGCAGTATATAGCTCGGCGAGCCTGATTGGGTTTTAATAATAAAAGTGTCATTTATAAAACCTTCGCCAAGTGGCTTAACTTCCGAAACCTCTCCCTCCAGTTGAAATTTCTTCGCAATGTCTAATAACTTGTTACCGTCCATGTTTCTTTATTTTATCTTTGTTTTTCTGTTGATAATTTGCTGTGCGTTAATTGTATATCATCTGTCTGTGCGCGATGATAGTTTTTGTCTTCCAAAGATAGGGAAATATATGATAAGTCTTTATAAAGAATTATAGTTTTATTGATGTGTCATTAAAAATAGAACAAAGTGGATAGTTGAGTCAATATTTTTTAGATTAAAATCATATAAGTTTGTTTCTCTGACACAAAAAAATAGATACTTGTTCATTATTTTTTTTACTTTAGCTCTTAGTAGAATTACGCTCATTGGCAGAAGTATTATTGTATAGAGCCATAAAATGTATATAGTTGGAATGAATTTATTGTTTAATGAACAAAAAAAGCAGTGCATATGAACAAAAAGATTACGTTTACTTTCTTGTTGTGTCTGATGGCAGTTTTTGCAGTAGCACAACAACGAACAATCACAGGAGTCGTTAGAGAGAAGGCGACAAGTGAGCCGTTGCCGGGTGTAACTGTCAGGGAGAAAGGTGCTAAAGGAGTGGCAGTAACCGACGGAGACGGTGAATTCTCTATTAGTGTTGGACAGAATGCGATTTTACAATTCTTTTTCGTTGGGATGGAGGTGCAGGATGTTCCTGTCGGCTCTGCCACTAATCTTACGGTGCAGATGGAGTCAACGGCGGAATTGGTGAGCGAGGTTGTAGTTACGGCAATGGGTATCAAAAAAGAGACCAAAGCCTTAGGCTATGCAGTACAGGGTGTAGATGGAGATGAGCTTGTCAAGGTAAAGGAGCCAAATTTGATAAACTCTCTCAATGGAAAGATTGCAGGTGTTAATGTTACCAATTCGGGAGGTGCTCCTGGCTCGTCCTCACAAATAATAATACGTGGAGGAACATCTTTGACAGGTAATAATCAGCCCTTGTTTGTTGTAGATGGTATTCCTATCGACAACTCCGCTGCTGCGGGAGACTTCGATAACGGTGGTTTGAGTGCGACGTCAACTTACACAGCCAATAGGGGGATGGATTTAAACGCTGATGATATTGAGTCTATATCTGTGTTGAAGGGTCCTGCTGCTGCTGCATTGTACGGATTGAATGCTGCCGCAGGAGCAATAATTATTACAACAAAGAGGGGAAAAAGCGGAGCTCCTGAGATAACATTAAGCACAAAGTTGCGTATGGATGTTGCCAATCGCTATCCCGAGTACCAAACTATGTATGGTCAGGGTAATGGCGGTAAGTCCGACACCGGGACAAAAGACTCTTGGGGTGCTCCGATAAGTGACCGCAGCTACAGTAACATTGAGGATTTCTTCGAGACAGCATGGTCATATGATATTACGGGCAGTGTTGCAGGTGGCAATGAAAATGGCACATACTTTATGTCGGTCAACAGAGCCGATCAGAGCGGTATTGTGCCGACCACTGATTTTGTAAAAAACTCATTCCGTTTCAATGGGGAGCAGAAGAAAGGATGGTTCACCTTTGGAATGAATACTAATTATATTTACTCTCAGAGTAATAAGACTCTCACTGGCGATGGTCTTTATAGAACATCAGGCGATGGTGCTATGATTGGTCTGTACTTGTGGCCTGCAAGCAACAATATGTCAAATTGGATAGAAGACGGTAAAAGGGTTCCTTTAGTAGAGAATGTCTTACCAGAGGAAGATGTAAATAATCCCTACTGGACAGTATATAGAAATCCTATTAGTGATGAAACTCAGCGTTTTATCGGATCTGGCTTTATTACAATGTCTCCAAAGAAGTGGTTGAGTGCAACCTATCGTTTAGGTTTAGATCACTACAACATGAGAACTAGAAATGTGATAGCACCCGGATCCGCAGTCACTGACCCTTATGATACGGGTACTATAAGTGAGATTCAACGAGAGAATAATATTCTGACTTCCAACTTTACTATCAATGCAACACAAAAGGTTTCTGATTTTGAATTAGGTTTATTGTTGGGGCATAATTACGAGCAAACCACATACCATAGGAATAAGCAGCAAGCCGCTGGATTACTAAGTGATTTTCCAAGTATTAATAACGCAGACGAAGCAAATAAGACATATGTTAATTATGCTTCTAAGAAGCTTTTGTATAGTTTTTTTGGAGAGTTCACAGCCAGTTATAAAGGGATTGCGTATCTGAGTGTTACGGGGCGTAATGACTGGTCGTCGACATTGGCAAAAGAGAATCGTTCGTTCTTTTATCCCTCTGTCAGCGGTAGTGTAATACTTTCGCAGTTTTTTTCGGATAGCTTCAAGGATAAGTTCACATTTGCGAAGTTAAGGGCTTCATGGTCGCAGGTGGGTAAGGATGCACCTGTTTATCAAACGGCCACATATCTTAATCCCCCCGTAAACACAATAGGTGGAGGATATGCAAACAGTTACACTGGAGGTAATCCAAATTTGAAACCAGAGACCACAGAATCTACCGAGTTTGGAGTGGATCTACGTTTTTTGAAAGGTCGCTTGGGGCTAGACTTTACTTACTATGACACACGTAGTAAGGATCAGATTATCTCTCCTCGTGTTAGTATGGCAACGGGCTATATATTCCAGTATGTGAATTTTGGTACGGTAATTAACAAGGGTGTAGAGCTTACTCTTAATGCCAAGCCAATAAAATCTCAGAATTGGCAGTGGGATGCCTCGCTAAACTTTTCTCATAATGATGGAACAGTTACTGACTTGCCTGACGGTGTTACTTTGCTTTATGTTGATGATGTACAGATAGGTCCTGCCAAATCAGCATCCATAAATAATGGTTCCTTTTTAGGACTTACTGGTCAACGATGGGTGACAGATGGTAAAGGGAGATTAATTTTGGATTCTAATACGGGTTATCCGACTATTTCTACTAGCGATACAAACATAGTTGGAGATCGTGAGCCTGATTTTCTTATTGGCTTCAATAATAGTGTTACATACAAGAATTGGAATTTATCTTTTCTTATAGATGTTCGCAAAGGTGGCGACGTTTATAATGCTACGGAGTATGCGATGGTAAACGCAGGAACAGCTAAAATTACTGAAAATAGGGGACAAAATACAACCTTTAATGGAGTTGTAATTGATGGTTCAACTGGAGAATATGTAGAGACTAGCAAAGAAGTAGAATTAAGTCAGGAATACTATCAAAATTATTATATTGCAGATGCCTCTAATTTTATTACAAATGTAAATTGGCTGCGTCTGCGTTCGGCTTCCTTAGCTTATACTTTGCCGAGAGCATTTTGTCGAAATTTAGGTTTCGTTAACTCTGCAACAGTCTCGTTGTCGGGAACAAATCTGTTTTTGATAACTAATTACAAAGGCTTGGATCCAGAAGTTAGTGCAGGAGGTTCGTCAGTTCTTGGAGCAGGGTCAAGCTCTATAGATTACGCCGGAGTACCAGCAACAACGAGTGTTATTTTTGGACTAAATATTAAGTTTTAAGAAGATGATTATGAAGCAAATACAATACGTGATAATTATATTTATAGGATTGGCGATAAGCTCATGTTCCTATGATTTGGATGTAAATACTTCGCCGAATAATGCTCAAGAAACCACTCCAGATTTAAGGTTGGCTAATATTCTCAGTAGAACATTCGATTTTTACGGTAGTCAAGGTACAAGAGCTGCTGTTTTATGTCAACAAATAGGGTATGTTTACAATCCGGGAGCACGATATTATCAGTTTCAGAACTGGCAATTTTCAAATAGTGCTGAAGCATGGGTTTGGCAGAGTTGGTACGGTTATGTATGGGTCAATATCGATGCGATGGTTAGAGATTCCGAAGAAATTGGTGCATGGCATTATGTAGGAGTGGGAAAAGCCTTGCAGGCATTCGGATGTGGAGCATTAGCAGACATATACGGTTATGTTGCCTACAAGGATGCTTTAGCAGGAAATATACAGCCTGATTATGATGATGCGGAATATGTTTATAGTCAAATATTACCCTTATGTGATGAAGCCATTACATATCTTACTAAAGAACAAGCAAGCGATGTTTCAGCTCTTTCGGTAGGTGATGTAATGTATAATGGAGACATAGACAAATGGATAAAATTCACATATGGAGTAAAGGCTCGTATTATGAGCCATTTGTCAAAGAAGAGTAAGGGGACAGGATTGTTGGATTATAATACTGTTGAGATACTGTCGCTATTAAACAAATCATTTGCCTCTAATAGCGATAATGCCGCATATCCTTATGAGGAAAGCGAGATTGTAGCACGCCGTTCTATACAGTATACAAATACGGGGACTAGTTACAAACCAGGAAAGCTGTGGGTAGACTATCTTCTAAATACCGTTGAAGGTTCTGGGAATAGTTGGAATAGTGGCATTGAAGACCCACGTGCAAAATTCCTAATTCCAAAGATTACAGAGGGTACTACTGCAGGTCAGTATTCCAAAGGAGTAGACCTAGCAAAGGTAGACTCATCTCCCGAGACATCCGACTCTAGCTATGTGGGACTACGCTCTACGGACGATAATAAGTTGTTTTATACTCAGCAAAGTTCGCCTTACTACCTGCTGACATATTCCGAAGTCAAGTTTATTCAGGCTGAGGTTTATTTTAGAGAGGGCGACAAAGCCAATGCACTCAC
>JBKECW010000075.1:0-83180 GCA_047975005.1 Bacteroidales bacterium
AACATAGAAAGAGCTTTGGAGGAAGGCGAGGAGATAGGAATCAAGAAAGGCGAGAAGATTGGAATTGAGAAAGGCGAGAAGATTGGAATTGAAAAAGGCGAGAAGAAGAAGGCAGAGCAGACAGCATTGCGCATGATAGCGAAAGGTTACGATAATGCCACAATACACGACCTGACAGGGCTCAGTATCAAGAAAATAGAGAGATTGAGAAAAATGGGATAATGATAAATGCAATGTTTAATTGTTGAATCGTTGAACTGTTAAAAAAACGCTGTAGGCAGTAGACTTTAAGCGAGCAGCCTTTATTTAGAAATACAAGAACATCATTGCGAGGAGCTGGCGGCGAAGCAATCTCCTGCAACAAAGAGCAGATTGCCACGCTACGCTCGCAATGACGGATGATTAAAAACAGCAAAAGCATAAAGCCTATAGCTTACAGCTTATTGCAAAATATAAACACATGAAAAATATTTTCACTTACATGGCAATATTTCTTGTCATAGCAGCGTGCTCAGGCAAGAAGAGTGCTGACAAGACACAAACAATCAGTACCAAGCCAAATATAATTTTCATCCTTGCCGACGACCTTGGCTACGGCGATTTGGGCTGCTATGGTCAGACAAAGATACAAACGCCTAATATAGACGCTCTTGCAAAAGAAGGTGTGCGTTTCACTCGCCACTACTCTGGCTCAACTGTCTGTGCGCCCTCTCGCTGTGTGCTGATGACAGGACTGCATACGGGACATTCGTACATCAGAGGAAACCAAGAACATCAACCCGAAGGACAAGCTCCAATACCTGCCAACACCCTGACAATGGCAGAGATACTAAAGCAAAATGGATATACAACCGGGGCTTTCGGAAAATGGGGATTGGGCTATCCACGAAGCGAGGGAGACCCTAATAATCAGGGCTTTGACGAGTTTTATGGATATAACTGCCAACGAATAGGACATAACTACTACCCATACCACCTGTGGCACAACCAAGACTCAATAGTCCTTGAAGGCAATGAAGGCAAGGGCAAAGCTCAGTATGCTCCGGAATTAATAAACCGGCAAGCTGTAAAATTCATCGAAGATAACAAGGATAAACCTTTCTTTTTATACTACCCTACGATTATCCCTCACGCCGAGTTGTTTGCTCCCGAAAAGAACACAGCTAAGTACAGAGGAAAGCTAGACCCTGAGAAAAATTTTAAAGGAGTAGACGATGGACCACGATTTAAAAATGGCGGCTACGGCTCGCAAGCCGAATGTCATGCTGCATTTGCAGGTATGGTGGATTGCTTCGACGAATATGTGGGCAACATCGTGAAGAAACTAGACGAACTGGGACTTAGAGAAAACACTATCATTTTTGTAACTTCCGACACCGGCGCACATCTCGAAGGCGGCGCAGACCCTGACTACTTCAATAGTACCGGCGGACTTAGAGGCTACAAAAGAGACCTATTTGAGGGCGGCATAAGAACACCGATGATTGTAAACTGCCCGGCAAAATTTAAAGCCGCTACAAGCAAACATATATCAGCATTTTGGGATATTCTGCCTACGGTTGCAGACATGACAAGTACAAAACTGGCTGCACAGACCGACGGTATATCATTCCTGCCAATGCTCGAAGGACAGAGTGAGCAGAAGGAACATGATTACCTGTATTGGGAATTTCCGGTATTTGGCGGCAGAATTGCTGTGCTGAATGGCAA
This sequence comes from Bacteroidales bacterium, assembly GCA_047975005.1. Lineage (GTDB taxonomy): Bacteria > Bacteroidota > Bacteroidia > Bacteroidales > Prolixibacteraceae > JBKEAJ01. The sequence goes on from JBKECW010000075.1 coordinate 1,711, forward strand.
TATGAAGTATATAAAATATGATGCTACTGACAAAGAGAAAGTAAAAGAAATGCTCTTCGACCTATCGAAAGACGAAGGCGAACAAAACGACATTGCAAAAGACAATCCCGAGATAATGCAGAAAATGAGGGAGATGGCAAAAAATGCACACTCCAATTCGGAGATGTTTCCTCTTTTGAATCGTTGATTTGTTTATTTGTTTATTTGTTTAGAGTTTAATTGTTTAGGGTTTAGGGTTTAGGGTTTAGGGTTTAGGGTTTAGGGTTTAGGGTTTAAAGATGCTATATGCCGTAGGCTATAGGCGAACGACCAATGCACGAACGTCATTGCGAGGAGCTTGCGAGGTCTCTACAGTACTCCCCGAGCCTTTATCTCAAGGTATTTGTTGAGAGTATCGATAGACAGAGTCTCGGGACTCGACAGTATAGAGTTTATGCCATGTTTATTCAATTCTGAAATGATTTGTTGCTTTTCGTAGATAAACTGAGAGGCTATAACTTTATCGAAAACGCCTTTCACACTGTCAGCATCTTGCCGTGATAATCCATGCAACTCGGCATTCTTGAAAAAGATAAGCACCAACAGATGCTTCTTGTTAATGGCTCGCAAGTATGGCATCTGACGTCTTACAGAATCCAAACTCTCGAAGTTGGTGTATAAGAAAACCAAACTGCGCTGTTTTATCTTTTGCTGTAAACCGGCATACAAACGCCCGAAGTCCGACTCTTTGTAGTCGGTCTTGATGCTGTACAGAGCTTCGAGTATTTTACTGATATGCAAACTCCGATTATCGGCAGGCACAATATCTTCTACACCGCGCGAAAATGTGCATAAACCCGCCTTGTCATGTTTGTCAATACAGGCTTTGCTAATAACTAGCGAGGTGTTGATGGCATAATCCATTAAAGTCATCCCCTTGAATGGCATTTTCATAACACGTCCCTTGTCTATCAAAGTATAGATATGCTGCGACTGCGTATCCTCATACTGATTGGTCATCAATGCCCCCCTCTTGGCTGTTGCTTTCCAATTTATATCCTTAATATTGTCGCCTTTGACATATTCTTTTATCTGCTCAAACTCCATAGTATGCCCAATACGCCGCACCCGCTTAATACTTTCGTTTATATTGGAATATACGAAGTTCTTAATGCTGTGCTTTTTCATCTGAATGATTGAAGGATAGACCTTTACCGTAAATGGCTTTCCTCCCTTTTTATACTCATTGGCATTTAACCTATAACGCCGTGATGCCAACTTCAGAATCGACGAAACATAAACGTTGGTATATCCAAAGTAATATACACCTCTGTCGGTAGGACGAATACTGTAGGCAAGTGTGGTATGTGCATTGGGCAACAAAGATGCCTGCATCGAGAAGTTTCGCTCTTGAAACTGGAAGGGCAACTCCTCAACAACTCTGATATTTATCGGAATGGTTGCATTGTTGCTAATTAGCAGACTCACCTTATTGTCGTCGCCAAGCGATAGTTTCTTTTCGATTATACGCTGACATGAAACCGTATTTTTGGAGGCAAACAGCAAGACAATATCGAAAACTAATGCCATGCCCAAGACTGCAAGCAGGATTGTGGGTATAGGATGAATTATGGGATATAGAAATTCTAAAATATAAAATACAACAACAATGGCAACTCCATAAAACAACTCATTGTTGATATACAAAGCCCATGCTACTTTGCTCTTTACTTGTGCAAAGCTTGTTGTACTATTTGTTTTTTTTGCCATACAGTTCTATCTAGGAACTTCCACGCTTTTTATTATTTGTTCTACCACCTGCTTTGTTGTAAAGCCTTCCATCTCTCTCTCGGGAGTGAGTATAACACGATGATTGAGTACCGAATAGGCAATGAAATCAACATCCTCGGGCATCACAAAATCACGCCCCCGTATAGCCGCATAAGCCTTTGAGGCATTGAGCATAGCAATAGACGCTCGTGGCGATGCTCCCAAGTATAGATAGGGGTTGTTGCGAGTATTGGCAACTATCTCGGCAATGTATCTAAGCAAACTATCTTCGATTACAACATCCTTTATAATAGCCTGACACCTAATCAGTTGCTCTTTAGTTATCACTACATTGACCGTTTCTATCTTAGAGCCTCGATACTTGTTTTCTCTTTTTAGTATCTCCACCTCGTCGTTCAACTCCGGATAAGGTATTTCAATTTTGAATAAAAACCTGTCGAGCTGCGCCTCCGGGAGTTTGTATGTCCCCTCCTGCTCGATGGGATTTTGTGTTGCCAACACAATATATGGAGCTTCCATCTGATAGCGAGTGCCGTCGATTGTTGCCTGTCGTTCTTCCATTACCTCAAAGAGTGCTGCCTGTGTTTTTGCAGGGGCTCTGTTTATCTCGTCGGTCAGAACAATATTGGAAAATACCGGACCGGGCATAAACTCAAATTCCGAACTCTTCATGTTGAATACAGATGTTCCAAGTACATCCGAAGGCATCAAATCGGGGGTGAACTGCAAACGTTTGAAGTCGGCAGATATACAACGTGCCAAAAGCCTTGCCGTGATGGTCTTTGCCACACCAGGAGCACCCTCCAACAATACATGACCATCGGCTAATATTGCAGTGAGTAGCAAGTCTATCATTTTCGACTGTCCGACAATTACTTTCCCTACCTCACTCTTTATAAGATGGATATTGTTTTTCAACTCTTCTAGTTCTGCCCTGTTTTGAAATGTCGGCAAAACTCCGCTATCCTCCTGTATATGAGGCACAGCATGCTCTTGTGTGTAATTATTATCTTCCATAAGGTATGTTTTTATAAAAATTTTCGATTTTTGAGTTCAATGTGATGAGTCCATGTTCATCGATATAATCTCCGTCGACAACACGCCTGACACTATTAATCAAACTTGTTATGTCATCTATATCCATTCCGGTTTTCATCGACAGCTCATTGATAAATTTATCATCCAAGTCAGAAGTATTGAGAAATAATTTCGTCCTTATAAACTCTAACAGGTACTTGACTTCTTTCTTGGCTATCAGCTCATAATTGTCTTTAGATTTTAAAAGATACAACTTGCTCACACTATCAACAAATTCCACCGTTCTGTTCAGCAATGGTCTGACTATTGGGACAATACGTTGCTTTCGCCGTGCGTTGAATATTACAAATATTAGTAGTGCTACCAATATCAAATGCCAAGCATTCCTTAGTGGCGGATTATCCATAATGAAGGATAGAGCTTGATTCTTAGGTCTCGGAGTTTCATAATCGTATTTAGGGTCAAACTCGTAGACCTTGCCATTCGGAATAACTGAAAGCATCTTATTTAAATACGGCAGGTTATGGCTATTCATAAATTTCTCGTTTTGCAGAACCTCCTGATATAAATGTAGGTAAAGCCTACCTTTCCCATAAGGAATACATATAAAATTGACATACGCTGTTTTGCCATTTTGCATATACCCAAGCACCTCTGCATTGTCGGGACGCAGCCCAAAGTATCTGACATACGAAATATTGGAGAAAACACAAGATGTTAAGTCGTCATCGTTCAACACAAATTCAACATTATCTATATTTTGATACTTCTCAATACAATGTACATCCATATAATCATAGGTAATACTGAAACCATCGTCGAAAATCAGTACATCATGACCATTCTGAATATAATTAAATAACACAGATATAGAGGAATCGCTCATGTAAACCGTTTTGCTCCCATTTATTAACAAAGAGCTAGGCTTCGACTCATCCAAAAAATCTTCGTGCTTATTCGCATATTTATACAAAGGCGTGTGGACGACTTCCCTGTCGGAATACCATTTGTCCTTGTTGTTATCGAATATTTTATAGCCACGAGGGTCTACTTCATTGCAAGCCGCAAGACCTACTATTGCAAATATTATTAGCGATATGTTTATTGGCAGCCTCATCTGATGGTCGAGTAAAGTCGTTTGTAAAATGAGGACACCGATTGATATTCCTGCTCCTGTATGTTGTTTTCGCCATACCAAATATACTCGTATAGATGCAATGCCGTCTCAAAGCCTTTCTGCATCTTGCCGTCGCTTATTTCGTAGTAGTAATCAATATTCTTCTTTGTGTCGTCGGCAATAATAAGCGACCTTGCATCTAGCTTTTGCAACAACAATAAATACAGATAACGCACCGCTACCCGAAATTCCTTAACACCCTCATATTTAGACACCAACGCCTCAATGTCTGATAGTTTAATATCTACATCCTCACCTTCGTCGTCGAGATAATTTAACTTCTTGGCTGCCCTACTTGCTCGTCTAAATCGGAATCCCTTTCCTGCAACATAATATGCTATAATGGCTACAAATATAATTATGAAGATATAATAGTAGTTTCTAAAAAATTGAAATACTCCATCAATGAAATCACGAAGAAAAGTAGACTGTGCTTTCGACAGACGACGATTTTCTTTCTTTTTGTACTTCTTGATATCGTCTTCGCAGACACCACGACAATCTTGCTGCGAAAATGTCTCGCCGGGGACAAAACTGCCTATAGTATCGGAATTTGACATGCTTGCCGGCTCTTCCTCTCTGCTCATAAGACTATGAAGAATGGAGTCTACATCTTGACCATAGCCTTGCTTTGCCCCAACAAAACAGACAGCACAGACAAATATTAATATTTTAAAGTAGAATTTCCTAAGCATTCAATCTGCGATTTAGTTGTAAAGGATAAATCAGATAATAATATGATATACCTAGCAAGAGAATGAATATGAACAAGGCACACAAGAACCCGGGCATATAGTTGGCATATTGAGTAATGTAGCCCTCCAACAATGCTGCCAACACAAAAAATGGAACTATGGTCAGCATTATCTTGACTCCGTCGCGTCCGCCTTTTTTGAATGATTCGAACCTCGAATAAGACCCGGGAAACAATACACTGCACCCCAATATTAGACCCGCACCTCCTGAAATAATGATACTAAAAATCTCTATGGAGCCGTGTATCCAAATGGCTTTCATGCTGTCCAACAAAACACCTTCCTGATAAAACATGTATTGGAAGGTCCCCAACATAACTCCATTTTGAAGTAGCATATACAAGGTCAACACTCCTCCAAAAACACCATAAATAAAGCATCGCAAGGCTATCCTCGTATTGTGCAGGGTAAAGCCCAAGAAATTGCCGGTCTCCCCACCCTCAGAGTAAACAGCTGTCGGATTGCCATTTGCTATATTCTCCCTAGTCATCGACACATAGCCCTCGCCAAGTATCTTTGCCGTAAAGTCAGGCTCATATATCGTAGAAACCACTCCTGTGAGAACGAAAAAGAAAAATACCGCAAAAGCAGTGTAAAAAAACATACGCCTCTCGTAGAATATCATAGGCGCTTCCGTGAAGAAAAAATCTAAAATCCCCTTTCGTTGACCTTTGTTTTTGTTGTATATTATTTTGTAGAGATTGGCAGCTATATTGTTAAGGTAGCCGTTCAGTTTGCTCTTAGGGTAATATGTTTGAGAGTAAGCAGAATCATTCATTATACTAGTGTACACTTCCACGAGTTTATCGGAGTCGTAGCGATGTTTGTTTTTGATTATATTTTCAAACTCCGCCCATTTTTCTTTATTTTGCTCTATGAATGCAATTTCTCTCATATCTTTGCAAACATAATGAAAAATATATTATGCAGAAAATAGAAATATCGACAGCCCAAAATGTAAGTATATGGATGCCACATGCAGGCATAGGAAGACGATTTGTCGCATTCTTGTTGGATTGGGTAGTGAAAATATTATACTTCATAGTAATATTGTTCGCATGGGACAAATTATTTTTTCGTACCAACTTCGACCTGTTCGATTTTGAAATGAACACTACCTACATGGTGGTTTACACAAGTTTTTTTATACCGATAACCTTCTACACTCTTCTGTCTGAATACTTTATGAGCGGAACGACAATAGGTAAATTAATAATGGGAATAAAAGTTGTAAAAATCAACGGCTTTGAAGCAAGGTTTCACGATTACTTTATGCGATGGATTTTTATGCTTATAGACGTGTATATATATGGAATCATAGGCATTGTCTCGGTGGCAAGTAGCAAAAAAGGACAACGACTCGGCGATAAAGTTGCAGGAACCTGCGTGATATGGTTGAGAGAAAAATCAGACCTCAGCAAAACAATACTAACAGAACTCACTCAAGGATACAAGCCTGTATATCACTCTGTTATAAACCTATCCGACAACGACATGAGGATTATCAAAGAAAACATGGAGAAACTAGAGAAAAAATACAACCAAAAACTAATGAAAATCTTGTGCGACAAGGTTATTGACGTGATGGGCGAGACTCCAAAGAATGGAGTTGCCGACCTGAATTTCCTTAAAACCATCATTAAAGACTACAACTACCTAACCCGCGATAGTGCTGCGTAGTTCAGTCGAGTTAAGACCTTCGGAAGATGGATGAAAGCATCAACATCAAATATGTAAACAAGGCATTCCATAGCAATATCTCGAAGCCCGGCTTATAACCAAAGAGTAGAACATCTGAATATAAGGTAAATACATAAGTCAACATGGGCGATAGTATCGCAATGACAATGCTGTGAGCATCGACTGTCTTCTTCTTGGTAAACAATCCAAAAGCAAACATCCCCAACAAAGGACCGTAAGTGTAGCCCGTCAGTTTAAAAATCGTGTTTATGAGCGAGCCTTTGGAGTAATATCCGAAAAACAACATTATCAGATAGGTGGAAAGTACCACCAAAGCATATATTGTGTTACGCCGCTTGATTGTGAGCTTTGACAGGTCGTCAATCTGCAATATATCTTTGGAAATGGAAGTAGCAACAGAAGTCAACACCGAGTCAATGCTTGAACATGCCGCCGCTGTTACGCCCAAGAAAAATAATATGCCTATGTAAGGCGCAAAGTTATTGAATGCAAGTGTCGGGTAAATCATGTCGTAACTCTTAGTCAGTTCTCCTCCAAGGTCTTTAAGAGGAACTTCTATACCAAAATTATTCATATACAATACCATAAGTCCGCCAAGAACAAGAAACAAAAAGGATACGGGTAGGAAAATGTAGCCCACCGACACCATGTTCCTGCGTGCCTCCTTCAAGTTTTTGCAAGTCAGATTTTTCTGCATTATGTCTTGGTCTAGACCCGTCATAACAACGACAATGAAAAATCCTGAAATAAATTGCTTGAAGAAGTTGTTGGGACTAGCCCATCCACCTTCAAAAAAGAAGAGCTTAGACAAATTGTTTTCCCTAAATACTCCACCAATGTCAGCAATCGACAAATCTAAAGCATTCATTAAATACAAGATGGTAACAATCAGTGAAATAAGGAATATCACAGTCTGAATGGCATCGGTCAATACCACCGTTTTAAGTCCTCCGCGACGAGTGTAAAGCCACACAAAAAGTACCATTGCTGCCGATGAGACAAAAAACGGGATGCCCAAATGCTGAAATAAAAAATTGTGGAAAATCGATAAAATCAAGTAGAAACGCAAAGCTCCACTTACTCCCCGAGAAATGATAAAGGACACAGATGCAACTTTCTGCGAAGAAATTCCAAAACGCTGACCTATATACTCGTAGATAGAGGTCAAATTAAGTCTATAATACAAGGGAAGAAGAATATATGCAACAGTATGGTAGCCAGCGACATAACCCAATGCCATCTGCATGTACGAGAACTGTTGATTCAAACCGCCTGCCCCCACCACTCCGGGCAGAGATATAAAAGTTACCGCCGACAAAGACGCACCAACCATGCCGATAGACACTAGCCACCACGGCGAATTGCGATTGGCGAGAAAAAAAGTGTCACTGTCAGCCCTTGATGATGTCAATCTGGAAAGCAGATACAAGAATAGAAAGTAAACTAGCAGTATTATTAGTAGTGTTGTGTGATTCACATTGTTTTTATTTACGGTCAAATTTAAGAAAATAAATTGATTTCCAAGCCTCCAATATTATCAAAAAGTGCTCCTGTTACACTAGACAGACAATTTGCTTGCTTCTCCCGCTTCAATACTCCAAGAAATGCAAAGATTATCGCTTCCTTGAAATCTATTATAAGCTTATCGGGAATAACAACATCGATATTGTCGGACAGATAAGTATCTACAAGCTCCATTAAAAAAAGGTTTTTTGCTCCACCGCCCGTAAACAATACCCGTTTTTTCTCCCGACAGCCACAAAATATATCATTTATATCTCTTGCCATTCGCATGGCCGCATGGTGAGTATAAGTACAAAGCGCATCCTGCAAAGCAATGTCGCAGCTTGCTATTATCGGTAGAACAAACTCTTCAAACTGCTCAAAACCAAGAGTCTTAGGATAAGATTTCGCATAATGAGGAAATGTGTTTAGCTTATGGTTTAATTCAGGCACCAACGTACCTCCCCTCGCTAGCTCTCCATCCCTGTCGTATTCACAGGCAAAGTACTCACGACACAGGTAATTCAAGACCATATTGGAATGACAAATGTCAAAAGCAAGGGTCTTATCTCCCTCTAAAAAAGAAATATTTGATATCCCGCCTATGTTCACGCATGCATCATACTCACTAAACAACAGACGGTCGCCGATGGGGACAAGTGGTGCGCCCTGACCTCCCAATGCAACATCGGCAGAACGAAAATCGTATATCACAGGCAGTTTCGTCTGCTTCGATATATTGTATCCACAACCAATTTGTAGCGTGTATCCATCCGACGGGGAATGAAATATAGTGTGTCCGTGCGAGGCTATAAAATCAGGCTCAATATCATTTTCACTGACGAAATGACGCACAGCATTGCCAATGTGTAAACCCAACTCTTTGTCGAGCTTCAGCAGTTCCAAGCCCGACAGATTTACGGCTCCTTTGAGACGGAGTGTCATGCTCTTGCTGTATGGAACTTCCGAAGCGTTCAGAACATCGAAACTCCACTTGTTGTCGCAATTAGTAAACTCACAATCAACTAAATCAAGACCGTCCAAAGATGTTCCCGACATTATACCGATAGCTCTGTGCTTTTTCATGTTAATGCTTGTTTGTTATACTAGGTCTTAAATGTTAAAATATCTATGCCTCGGAAGAAGCATAGATATTATGTGTCAGACAAAGAGTCTGTTGTTTTATAGAGCTATTGTAGCTTAGCTATTCTTCTTGTGAATAAATGCGCTAGGGGCAATCATTCGGTCGATAGACAGTATCTCGTCCAGCTCATTTTTTGTTAGTAGTTTCTCTTCTAGAATTAAGTCGTATACACTTTTGTTCTCGGCGAGAGCTTTTTTGGCTATACGTGATGATGTCTCATACCCAAGCGTAGGATTTAGTGCTGTTACAATTCCGATGCTGTTCATAACCTGTTGTCTGCAGTATTCCTCGTTTGCTGTTATTCCAACAATACAGTTTTTGGTGAGGTTTATCATGCCTTTTGACAGCATCACAACAGATTCGAAAATACATGATACGATGATGGGCTCCATCACATTTAGTTGTAATTGTCCGGCCTCTGATGCCATCGTAACCGTCATGTCATTACCAATTACCTTGAAGCATATCTGATTCATCAATTCTGGAATTACAGGGTTTACTTTGCCCGGCATTATGGACGAGCCAGGTTGCATCTTTGGCAGATTGATTTCGTTGATACCACAACGAGGGCCAGAAGACAACAGGCGCAGGTCATTACAGATTTTCGATAGCTTTACAGATAGCCTTTTCATTGCTGATGAATAAATGACATAAGAACCAGTGTCATATGTGGCTTCGAAAAGGTTGCTGGCAAGTTGAATATTCAGACCTGTGATATTTCTTAAGTGCTGGATGCAGAGGCGTGAGTATCCGGGTTCGGAGTTGATTCCAGAACCAATAGCAGTTGCTCCCATATTTACTTCTAGAAACAAATCTGCCATTTGCGACAAGCGAGTAACTTCTTCTTCTAGAGTTGCTGTAAATGCGCCAAATTCCTGTCCTAGTGTCATCGGAACGGCATCTTGCAACTGTGTCCTTCCCATCTTTATTACTCCGCTAAACTCGTCTTCTTTCTTTTTCATTGCCTTTATTAACGATTTTAGGCTCTTTAGAAGATCTTGATTCTTCAACCAGAATGCTATTCTGAATGCGGTTGGGTAGGCATCGTTTGTCGATTGTGATAAATTCACATGATTATTTGGGTGGCAAAATTCGTATTCGCCTTTTTTATGCCCCATTATTTCTAATGCTCTGTTAGCTATAACTTCGTTTGCATTCATGTTTGTAGATGTGCCTGCGCCACCTTGTACCATGTCAACAATAAACTGATTATGAAGTTTGCCATCGATTATTTCCTCGCACGCTTTCTTAATTGCGTTGTAAATATTAGTGTCCAGCAAGCCTAAGTCATGGTTTGCACTTGCTGCCGCCCATTTAACCATTGCTAATGACTCTATGTAGTGAGAGTAGCGTTTTAATTGGACTCCGCTGATGTTCTTGAAGTTGATATGGGCACGAAGTGTTTGTATTCCATAGTAGGCTTCGCATGGGATTTCTTTTTCTCCTAATAAATCGTGTTCTAACCTAGTTTCTTTCATGGTGTTTATTTTTGAATTATTTTTTTGTCAAGAAATATTTTAATTTTCGTACAGCAAAGCAAGTGAAAATTATTTTCCTAGCATAGAATTAATGAGTCTTTTTTTGTTCGGATAATTGATTGTGCTTTAATTGCTTCTTATTCAAAGCTAGGATTTAAAAAGGGTGTCGGTTTGATTTTTGTTTGCGCGCTTTTGTGTTAATGTGTTATTTGTGTTTTGTGGGAGTTGAATATTCATGTTTTGTTGACAACAGATGTATATTTTTTCTTAAAAAAAGTTGTTTGTGCGGTTTTCTTTTGTATCTTCGCATCATGAAAGCATAATGTGCTCACACAATTTATCTATAAGACAGGCTTGAAGTTAGCATTGTCTATTGAAATATTCAGAAAGTTATATTATGCTTGCTAAGAAAGACACACACACACACACACACACACATGTGCCCTATTGGCAGCCGCCTGGTTGCCAAGGGGCTTTTTTTAACTCTATTTTGTATCTTTGCCCGCTAATATTTAAAAATATGAGTTTTTTTTACAAAAAAAGAGCTTTGGCTCTAGTGTTTTTTTTTGCAGCTTGGCTTTTTAATGTAGATGGTCAAGAAAAGTGGACAGACTTAGTGTCCTTGTATGGTTTTGTTAGAAGCGATATGTATATGGATACTCGCAATAATAAAGCGCCAGCCTTGGGCGCATTTTATCTGTACCCATACGATGAGAAGTTTGATGCAAATGGAGATGATATCAACGATAGATTTAGTCATAATTTATATTCGGTATTATCTCGCTTTGGTTTGAAGATTGATGCAGGTCAGTACGGGAAAGCTAAATTGTCGGGCAATATAGAGGTTGACTTTCTTGGAGGTGACCGATCGGTATTGAGAATAAGGCACGCATATTTGAAGGCACTGTGGGAGAAGTCGTCGTTAATTGTCGGGCAATATTGGCATCCTGCCTTTGTGCCGGAGGGCTTGCCAAGGATCTTGTCATTCTCGACAGGTATGCCGGTAAATCCATTTTCGCGTATGCCGCAGGTACAGTACAGTAAGCAGTTTGGCAAGTTTAATATAAAAGGGGCGGTGCTATACGAATTTCAGTTTAAAAATACTTCGCCCGAGATTTATTCAAACAATGATTCACGACCGGGTGCAATACCTAATTTGTATACCGGTGTAGATTTTAGTAGTGGAGGCTTTCTTGCTTCTCTGGGGATCGACTTTGATCAAGTACTGCCTCGTACAAGTTATACTGGCACTAGTGGCGAGATATATAAGGCAACGGAGAAGGTCAATTCTTTGTCATATCTGCTTTTTTCGGCATATCACTGTGATGATTGGGACTTTAGGGCTAAATTTACCTATGAAGAGAATAAGAGTGATGCAATGATGATGAGTGGTTATGTTGTGAAAGAAAGAGATGAAGAGACGGGTTTTGAAACATACACTCCGACTCGCAGAGCCTCTGTGTGGTTTAATGCGTCGCATGGTACAAAATGGGTAAAGTCGCTTATGTTGCTTTACGATAAGAACCTTGGTGCAAAAGATAACATAGGACTAGGAGGAGGTGCTTATTATGGAATGACAGACACCGAAAAAATGGAGTATTTGCTGACCGTTTCGTCATCGCTTCAGTATAATTATAAAAGGCTTACCTTGGGATTAGAGCCTCAGTATTCAGTTGCCAGATACGGCGATACGGATCCAATAAGCTTTGAAGTGGAAGGTCAACGTAGTATTTCTAATCTCAGGCTGTTATTTTCTACGATATTAGTTTTCTGAGTTGGCAGATAAAAAAAAGAGCATGGAATTAATTTGTCTTCATGCTCTTTTCTTTTCGTGTTGGTACAACAAAGGCTTAGTTTAAAAAAAACTCCAATTCGCAGATATCAGATTTGTAGTATTCATAGACGCTAGCAAAGGCAATTATGTTGTTAATTGTTTGGTTAGTAGGGTTCTGTTCGCGTATTGTGTCGTGTTTGTTATTTGGACTGTTCATTTCCTCCTGCATGTTGTTTGCAACAATAAATGTAGATAAATTTGTCATTGGCATCTGTTTTAGTTATATTGTTATAACAAGACAACGCCGAGACTTTCAAATTATTGTAGATAAATAAATTAATATTTGGACAGAGATATATCTTTTTCTTTCATCATTTTTCTGAGGTTTATTATAGCATAGCGCATTCGTCCCAAGGCCGTGTTAATACTGACATCTGTAGCAATAGCGATTTCTTTAAAGCTCATGTCCAAATAGTGACGCATTATCACGACCTCTCGTTGGTCTTCTGGTAGTCTTTCTACGAGGGATTGTACGTCGCTTGTTATTTGATCCTCAATCATTATGTCTTCAACATTGCTGTCAGAAAATTTTGGAGAGTTGAAAATATCCATGTCTGATTCATCATTCGACAAGGTGTTCATTAGTTTCATCTTGCGATAGTGGTCAATGACAAGGTTATGAGCGATTCTGATTGCCCATGATACAAATTTACCATTATCTTGATATTTACCGCGCTTGAGCGATTTTATTATCTTGATAAATGTTTCTTGGAAAATATCTTCTGCTAAATCTCGATTTTTCAAGATCATCAATAGGTATGTGAATATCCTAGTCTTGTGTCTGTTGATAAGAATTTCGATAGCAGAATTGTCGCCTGCGACATAACGAGAGATAAGAGTTTCGTCACTTATCTTAATATTTTCGTTATTCATATTTCTAACTTTTATAGTTTAAAGGTAGAATATTCTATAGGCTCAATTTTAGATTTATATTAATTCTCGTATTTTTGTAAGCGCAAATAAAATGAAATATTTTCAGAAAAACAAAAAAAACATAAGAAAAGTGCTTATCAATGACATACGGAAAAAAGGCTCAAGTCTCTAGCTGTATTGAGGTTAAGGGAGCTAGGGTGCACAATCTAAAAAATATCAATGTTAGTATTCCGCGAGATAAATTTATTGTTATCACCGGAGTCTCTGGCTCTGGCAAGTCTACATTGGCTTTCGATACTCTTTATGCCGAAGGGCAACGCCGATATGTAGAAAGCCTGTCGTCCTATGCAAGGCAGTTTCTTGGTAGAATGAACAAGCCTGAAGTTGATTATGTGAAGGGTATTCCGCCAGCCATAGCAATAGAGCAAAAAGTCAATACTCGCAATATCCGCTCAACCGTGGGCACTTCGACTGAGATTTATGATTACCTGAAACTTCTCTATGCAAGAATAGGTGAAACTTATTCGCCCAAAACGGGTAATATCGTGAGCAAAGACAGTGTTAGCGATGTTGTCAAATATATATTGTCGCTTGCCGAGAATGTGAAAATTCTGATATTAGCCCCAATAAAGGTACATTCTGGGCGTACAATGCGAGATGAAGTGAAGTTGTTGGAGCAGCAGGGATTTAGTAGAGTTTTGAGTGATGGCGAGATATTGAAGATAAGCAACCTTGAAAGACACGAACTAACTGCCGATACGCACTTGGTAATAGATCGAGTGTCTGCAACCAAAGACGAAGAAATGCTGATGCGAGTTGCAGATTCCGTCCAGACGGCTTTTTATGAGGGTGGAGGAGTGTGTGTATTACAAACCTCTGATGACAAAGGCTCCACAGAGCGCACATTCTCAAATCGTTTCGAAGAGGATGGAGTGTCTTTTGAAGAGCCAACAGAAAATATGTTTGCCTTCAACAATCCGGTAGGAGCATGTACAAAGTGCGAGGGGTACGGAAGGGTTGTTGGTATTGATGAAGATTTGGTAATTCCCGACAAAACAAAAACCTTACACGAGGGAGCAGTTGTGTGTTGGAGCGGTGACAAAATGAAAGCCCATCTTCGAAAATTGGAATTGAATGCCGTTAAAGCCGACCTGCCTATTCATGTTCCATACAATATGCTTACGGTAGAGCAAAAACTGAAGGTTTGGAATGGGACTAGATACTTTGCCGGGATTCACGATTTCTTTAATAAACTGGAAGCAAAACTGTACAAGATACAAAATCGTGTTATGCTAGCAAGATACAGAGGTAAGACGACTTGCCCCGATTGCCTTGGAACTCGCCTGAAGAAAGAAGCCGGATATGTAAAAGTTGGAGGAAAGTCTATTCAAGAGCTAGTCTTGTTGCCGATTTTGGATTTGCAGGTATTCTTTGACAAGTTAGAGCTTTCAGAGCATGACGGCAATGTTGCAAAGCGTCTTCTGATAGAGATAAATTCACGGATAAACTACCTATGTGATGTTGGGTTAAGCTACCTAACGCTGAACCGATTGTCTAACACCTTGTCGGGAGGAGAGAGTCAGCGCATTAACCTGTCCAAATCGCTGGGAAGTAGTTTGGTTGGATCTATGTATATCCTTGACGAGCCGTCTATTGGTCTACACTCTCGCGATACAGACCGACTAGTGGGAGTACTTAGAAATCTGCAGAGCCTTGGTAACACAGTTATGGTGGTAGAGCATGACGAAGAGCTTATTCGCTCAGCAGACTATATAATAGATATTGGTCCACTGGCAGGTTCCAATGGAGGAGAACTTGTGTATCAGGGAGACATGAAAGGCTTGAAAAAAAGCAAAGATAGCCTCACCACCAGATACCTTTTAGGTGAAGATAAGATTGAAATTCCAAAATCTCGCCGAAAGATGAAAAATAAAATCTCGCTGAAAGGGGCTTGCGAAAACAACCTAAAAAATATAGATGTTGATTTTCCTCTCAATGGGTTTACAGTAATTACAGGAGTAAGTGGCTCGGGCAAATCAACATTAGTATCTCGGACCTTATATCCAGCGTTGGCAAAGATGTTTGGTGTTTATTCGGAGAAGACCGGGCAGCACATATCTTTAGAGGGAGATATTAAACTTATCTCAGCAGTAGAATTTGTTGATCAAAATCCCATAGGTAAATCATCACGCTCTAATCCTGCTACCTATTTAAAAGCCTATGATGAGATACGCAAACTGTATGCCGAGCAAAAGTTGTCTAAACAGTATGGGTTTACACCCGGTACATTTTCTTTCAATACTGAGGGAGGACGTTGTGAAGAATGTCAAGGCGAGGGCACGATAACCATTGAAATGCAATTTATGGCAGATGTAGAGCTGGAGTGTGAGAGCTGTAAGGGGCGTCGTTTTAAAGATGACGTTTTGGAAGTTCAATACAAAGGAGTAAATATATCTGATTTGCTAGACATGACTATAAATGAGGCTATACATTTCTTCGACAATAGCGAAGAAAGGCTGATACAACGTATAGTGAAAAAGTTGAAACCATTGCAAGATGTGGGGCTTGGCTATGTAAAGATGGGGCAGTCGTCGAGTACACTATCTGGCGGAGAGAGCCAGCGTGTTAAGTTAGCATTCTTTTTGTCCAATGAGCGCAATAATCCTTCATTGTATATATTTGACGAGCCGACAACAGGATTACACTTTCATGATATAAAACAGTTGCTCCAGTCTTTTAACGCTTTGATTGATAGGGGGCATACGGTGTTAGTGATAGAGCATAACTTAGATGTTGTCAAAGTTGCTGATTGGGTGATAGATATAGGTCCCGAAGGTGGCGACAAAGGAGGGGAACTAGTGTTTGCGGGTATTCCCGAAGATATGTTAAGGTGTAAAGAGTCGTACACCGCACAATATTTGAAAGCAAAACTGTTATAATTTGTAGATGTGAGAACTAGATGATAGCTCAACTGACTACTGATTGTGGCTGTTAATCTATTGTCTGAGAAACTGAAAATTCAAATTACATGTCCGAACTAAAGCTATATAACGACTATTCGTCGCATTTCAAAAAAAGGTTCTCTGTAAAAATGCAGAAGATATCTATTGACGCGGGCTTCACTTGCCCCAATCGCGATGGAAAAAAAGCGACGGGAGGCTGTGCATATTGCAATAATCAAACCTTTTCGCCATCGTATACAAACCTGAAAGAGAGTGTTGGAAAGCAACTCGCTAAAGGAATCGAGTTCTTTAGTCGCAAGTATAAGGATATGCGCTATCTTGCATATTTCCAATCGTACACTAACACTTATGCTTCTGTCGATGATTTGAAGATGCTTTACGACGAGGCATTATCAGTCGACAAGGTTGATGGTTTGGTAATATCCACGCGTCCCGACTGTCTTTCCGATGATGTGTTGACACTGCTTTCCGACTATGCAAGTCGGTGTTATGTGTCGGTCGAAATAGGTATTGAGTCGCATCTTGATAAAACACTGGCAGCAATAAACAGAGGGCACACCTTTGCCGAAGCAAAAGATGCTCTCAATAGGCTTAAAGGGAGAGGTGTAGAAAACTGTGTGCATGTTGTTTTGGGCTTTCCCCAAGAGGATATTAATGACTGGATTGAACAGGCAAAATTATTTTCTACTTTGCCAATTGATACTCTAAAGCTACATCAATTGCAAATACATAAGGGAACTAACTTTGCAAAACTTTATGCTGACAATCCCAAAGCATTTAATATCCTGTCGTTGGAGGGTTATATTGATATTTGTGTTCAGTATCTTGAACACTTGAGTCCTAATATTATCATACAGCGCTTTACCAGTCAGGCTCCACCCGACATGATTGTTGCTCCAATGTGGGGGATTAAGAATTTTGAATTTACTGCCAAACTCAAAAAAGAACTACAAAAGCGCAATACTTATCAAGGGAGGTTAATTGATAACCCGCTGATGCAGTGAGTTTATTAGTTAATGAAATAGCTGTGTTAAATCTGACTTTCAATTATTAGCACTGCTTAGATTCAATATATAGAAAAACTCTTTAGGTAATATTTCGTTTAACAAATAATTAACTGTAAAAACAATACCTTTCTATAAAACGGTATTATTTTTGTCGCCAAAACGAGCTGTTTTACTTGCTCGCCTCAGGGCAGAATAAATAATTTACGAATGACAACATATGAGCTAATCTGTTACCTTATTGCATTTTCTACATTGATAGCACTGTTGAATAGCTATATTAAGAAGTTTCAGGAAACAATAGTACTTACCGCAGTTGCTGTAGCTTTCTCTTTTGTGGTAATAGAACTTTATGATTTTGGCATAATCAATGATGATCGGGGCATATTTGACACATTGAAAAATATAAAGTTTAGATATTTCTTAATCAATGGTTTCTTGAGTTTCATGCTTTTTGCAGGAGGTATAAGCATTAGGCTCAAGCGACTTAAGAAAAAACGGAGAGAGGTTCTAGCTTTATCCATTGTGGGAACTCTACTGTCGACATTTATTATAGGAGGGCTTCTGCATCTTGTATTACAGCTTATAAGTGTAGATTTACAATTTATATATTGTCTCCTGTTTGGGGCATTGATTTCGCCCACCGACCCAATATCAGTGCTTGCAATATTAAAGGAACTTCATGCGCCGTTTGATGTAGAGATAGAAGTCGAGGGAGAGTCCTTGTTCAACGATGGCATCGGCTTTGTTGTTTTTACTAGCATACTTGGAATTGCCTCACAAGGAGCCGGAGCAATTACTCCTGTCGATGTGGGTTTCTCTTTTGCATTAGAAACTGTAGGAGGTATTGTCTACGGCCTGACTCTTGCGTATTTGGTAGATTTAGGTTTGAAGGTCTGTGACTCACGAACTTTGCAGATAATGTTAACCGTATTGATACCTACAATAGGCTATATCTTTGCAGATAAAATAGGGGTGTCAGGTCCGATTTCTATGGTTGTTGCAGGAATATACATTGGTAATTACAGCAAGATTAAGCGATTTGACAAAAAAGGACGGGAGTATCTTATGGATTTTTGGGACTTTGCCAATGTGTTCTTTAACAATATTCTATTCTTTCTGATAGGACTAGTTGTGTTTAAATTGGAACGAGTGCCTTACGGATGGCTATTTGCCGGATTGGCAATTATCGTTGCTCTGTTAGGACGTTGGCTTAGCGTGTGGTCTGTATTTGAGGCTTTCGGATTTAAGAAATATAACAATAAATATTCAATTCAAATCCTTACATGGGGCGGATTGCGAGGTGGCTTGGCTATGGCGTTGGCATTGTCTATCCCCGAGATAAATGTTGAATTGTTCGGCGAAACTGTAGATGTCAGTCAACTTATCTTAATAATGACAGTCTCTGTGGTACTTTTTTCTATTTTGGTTCAGGGGTCTACGGTGAAAAGCTTAATAGAGAAGTCTAAAGTTACGCAGTAGAGTCTAATTAGAGGGTCTCTTGATATGGTGATTATTTTTTAGCTAACTAGTAAGAATAACTAGTGTTGTTGCATGTATTGTACTTGTAATGACGATATTGCATTTGTATTGTGTTGTGATTTGCAAATTTAAAATCAAAAAGCACGGTAAAAGAGCTATAAATTTTATATCTTTGCACTCGCAATATAAAGCGGGATGTAGCTCAGCCCGGTTAGAGTACACGTCTGGGGGGCGTGTGGCCGCTGGTTCGAATCCAGTCATCCCGACAGCTGAAAATACTTTTAAAAGATAAGCTCCGTATAGGTTTAACGCCTGCTGCGGAGCTTCTTTTTTGCACTTGCCATTGGTAGAAACGCATGGCAGTGTATCTCTACTCTAAACAGTTCAACGATTCAACAATTCAACATTGAAATTTGTCTAATGTCTACCAATTATTTTACTATCTTTGATTAAGGTATCAAACAAAAAAAACGATAAAAATGAAGATGATAAGGACTTTCTATTTAACACTTTCAGCAGTTATGTTATTAGTGTCCTGTGGGCAAAAGACTCCATCTGCCAAAACTTCCGACACTCCAAACTTTCTGTTCATTCTTGCGGATGATTTTGGTTACAGCGATATGAGTGTGATGGGTAGTGCTTTCTACGAAACTCCGAATATTGACAGGATTGCCAAGGAGGGTATGATTTTTACCGACGGCTATGCTGCGGCGCAGGTGTGTAGTCCGTCAAGGGCGAGCATTTTGTCGGGACGTTTTACCGCCAGGCATGGCATCACAGATTGGATTGGAGCACCTGTAGGGGAGGACTGGCGCAATATGGGGCGGCATAATAAACTCTTGCCACCTGATTATGTGAGGACTTTGCCGCAAGAATACATTACACTTCCTGAGGCCATGAAAGGGGCGGGCTATCGTACTTTCTTCGCCGGGAAATGGCATTTAGGAGCTAAAGGCTCGTGGCCGGAGGATCACGGTTTCGACATAAACATAGGTGGTTGGGATGTTGGCAGTCCTAATGGTGGCTATTATTCACCATGGAAAAACCCAAATCTTGAGAATGTTGAGAACGGTGAGAACCTTTCTATGCGCCTTGCGAAGGAGACCGTAAAGTTTCTACAAGAAAATAAGGATACAGCTTTCTTTGCATATTTGTCTTTTTATGCAGTCCATGCTCCGTTGGAAACCACGCAAGAGAAATGGGCTAAGTACAGACAGAAAGCACAAGATACAGGCATTGCCGATACTGCTTTTAAGATGGGGTGTTTTCTACCCATACGGCAAGTTCAGGATAACCCTGTTTATGCTGGTTTGGTGGAGAGTATGGACGATGCTGTGGGCTGCGTATTGCAAGCTCTTGATGATTTAGGCTTGGCAGAAAATACGGTTGTAATTTTCACTTCTGACAACGGGGGAGTTGCTGCTGGCGACGCTTTTGCAACGTCGAATTTGCCTTTGCGGGCAGGCAAGGGGTATCAGTTTGAGGGAGGCATCCGCGAGCCGTTTTTCATAAAAGTCCCCAATATGGGAGGTGGGCAGAAATGCAGTACGCCTGTTATTGCGACTGACTTTTACCCTACAATTCTCGAGTTGGCAGGTGCTGAGCTGAGACCAGAGGAACATATCGACGGAAAAAGTTTGTTACCCTTGCTGAAAGGGAATGCTCTTTCCGAACGCCCATTGGTGTGGCATTATCCGCACTATGGAAACCAAGGGGGAGAGCCTTCGTCCATAATCAGAGAGGGCGATTGGAAACTTATTCGCTACTATGAAGACGGACGCAATGAATTATACAATCTAAAGAATGATTTAGGAGAGCAACGCGATTTGGCACAGTCGGAGCCTGAGCGTGTTAATGCGATGAGTGCCAAACTATCGAAAATGTTGACAGATATGGGAGCTGTGTATCCTGAGTCCGACCCTGAGTGGACGGCGGAAGCGGAGGCTACTTATCTGAAAGGAGTTGTTGAGAAACGTCTGCCTAACTTGGAAAAACAGCGTATGAGTATGCTATCAGAAAGCTACAATCCTGACAATAATTGGTGGGGGAGTGAGATGACAGAAGACTAAAAAAACGAGGTGGAACTCCTCGTTTTTTTAGTCTTTTGTCTTTTTAGTTGTGTTGAGTCGGTGCGCAACTTAATTACCAAATACAGACTTAAGGATGTCGGAAGTACGAGATACAGGGTCTTGACGTATTTGTTTTTCTTCGTCCGCAATTTTCACGAACAGCCCGTCAACAGCTTTTTCTGCCACATACTTTGTTAAGTCTGGTTCTACTTGGTCTTTAGAAAGAGGTAATGCATTATACTTGGTTATAATATTATTCCAATATTTATTAGCATTCACCTTGTCTAAGGATGTTTCTATATTTGGGCTCAATTTCTCAATAAGCTTTGCTGATGTATGACTTTTTAGGTACTCTGTTGCAGCATTCTCTCCACCAGAGACTAGTCCTATGGCATCTTGCAAGGTCATTTCCTTTATGGCGCTAACAAAAATATCTGTTGCTGACGATGCCGCATCTTCAGCAGCACGATTTAGCACTTGTACGCCTTTGTCTACCACTTTGTCCATACCCACTGCGCGAAGAGTAGATTCTACCTTCTGCAATTCCTCTGGAAAGCCAATCTTTACAAGATTGTCTCCGAGGTAGCCATTTTTCTGAGAAAGCTGAGTAACTCCCTCTACTACACCTTGTATCAATGCTTCCTTTATCCCCTCGCTTGCCTGACCCTGAGTGAGAGACGAAAGTATTGAGCTCGAGCTGCTAGTCTCGCTACTAGTCGTACTGTTTGAATTTGTTGACGTTGTTGTCTCTGAAGAATTTGTTCCGGTAAGTCCTTCGAGGATACTCTTCAAAGATTGCGCCTCTACATTAATGCTAAACAACACAATAAGCGAGATTGTAAGTAGAATAATCTTTTTCATTCTAATTGAATTTTAATTAATAATCAAAATTCAAAACTATACAATTATATTGATGTGCACTTCTCTTTATGGTTAATTTTTTTATATTTTACGCATAGTAAGTTAATCGAGAGTCTTGTTTTATTAAACATGTATTATTAATGTTATTGCTCTGGCGCAATAATCCATACCAGAAGGTATAGTAGTATTCCTATACCGTATCCTATGGCTAAGACCGCAAAAATTATTCTAATAATTGTAGGGTCTATGTCAAAATAATCAGCAAGACCTGAGCACACTCCTCCAATTTTCTTGTCACTTGATTTGCGGTAAAATCGTTTATTAGTCATCTTTATTAATATTTAGAGTTAATATATTTTATCCTTAATACTTTCTTTGTTTGTGGTGTTATCCTGTATCTATTGTCGAGGCGCATGCCGAGCACCCAAACTATTTGTTCGCCATTGCACAGCAACCATGCCTTCTCTTTGTCGAAGCGGCTGAGTTTTATGTCGGTCATGAAATCGCTAAGTTTCTTGTTGCCTTTTAGTCCCAATGGATGGAAATAATCGCCCGTTTTGGGATGACGCAGTAATAGAGAAAACTGCAATTTATCGTAGTCAATGTCGGCAGTGCAGGCTTCTTTGTTGACGCTGAAATTGTTGTCAACTTCTATCACTTCAAGATTTAGCTCTATTGGTGTACTTATCTCTGTGTCGTCCTTGCTTATGTATATTACATCTTCTTTAGTGTCTCGTATCTCTTGTATGATAAGTCGGTCGCGGTCTTTTAGTACTTTGTGTGTCGAAGTGATAAATATTTTCCCTGATTCTCCTGTCAGAACATTTGCAATATCTCCTGCCATCGAAGGGTTCACACCGTACGGGCTGAGGAGTTCAAAGAGGTATGTTTTGGTGTTTCCTGCTTCAATCAATGGCTCAATCAAAATCTCGATGCCACTTTCTTTGGGCAGAACACAGCTGTCTTTAATGTGTTGCACCTGCGATTGGAATATTTTATAGGTTTCTTCTAGTACCTCTATTGTGTTGATAAAGTTCTGTTCGTAGGCAGTGTTTATTTCTGAAAATAAGGGGATTATGTTTTTACGTATATGGTTTCTTATGATTTTAGTATCGAGGTTGCTGCTATCGACGATGAATGGAATTTCCTTGTCCCTGATATACTCTATTATCTCTGGTTTATTGGCAAAAAGGATAGGGCGAATAATGTTGCCGTTTTTGCATGACAAAGCGATAAGACCTTTCAGGCCTGTGCCACGCATCATGTTTATCAGTACTGTTTCTATACGGTCTTCTCGGTGGTGGGCGGTGGCAATCTTATTAAAGCCTTTCACTTTGCAGACTGCATCAAACCAGCCATAGCGCAGCTCCCGTGCTGCCATCTCTATAGAGATGCCTTTATCCTGAGCGTAGCTTTCGGTGTCGAACTGTTTTGTAAAAATCTCAATTCCCATTCTTTCGGCTACTTCCATGACAAGACGTTGGTCTCTATCGGACTCTAAGCCTCGCAGTTGAAAGTTGCAATGAGCTACGGCAAAGTCGTATCCCAAGCATGAGAATAGGTGGAGCATAGCCATAGAGTCTGCACCACCACTGACAGCCAGTAGTATTTTGTCGCCCTTGTCGAGGAGCTTATTCGTTTCTATATATTTTTTTAAACGCTCCAGCATATCTGTTTGAGCTTTATTTATTGTCTATTTAATGTTTGTTCATAATGTCAGGAGTCTGAGCTATAAAGTTTAAGATTAATGATTGCAAGGTTTTGATAATCGGGAGTTTACTTGTGTAAATGACTAATTAGCAAAGCGAGCATAACGCAGATGTTGGACTTTATAGACGGACACTATTTATTTGTGGCTATCTCTGCTATATTTACAATTACCTCTACTGCTTTTTTCATTGATTGAATAGGCAGGTATTCAAATTTGCCATGGAAATTATGACCGCCAGCAAATATATTGGGGCAGGGTAGTCCCATGTACGACAGTCTAGCACCGTCTGTCCCTCCTCGTATAGCCTTTATTATCGGTGTTACTTCGGATTTAAGCATTGCCTCCCTAGCTATGTCTACAATATACTCCTTTCCCTCAAATTTCTCTCGCATATTTCTATATTGCTCAGTGATAGTAAGTTTAGTTGAGTTTGGATATTCAGTATTTATTGTGTCGACAATACTTTTGAGTAAACTCTTTTGTTTGTCGAATTTGTCTGCATTGTGATTTCTGATAATTAGCTGTATCGTAGTCATTTCTACCTCGCCTTTAAACTCCATTACGTGGTAGAATCCTTCGTCTTTAGTGGTGTGCTCGGGTCTGCTATGGGCTGGCAACATAGACAAAAGTTTGTTTCCAACGATTATAGAGTTAATCATCTTGTCTTTAGCATATCCGGGGTGGATAATTCGTCCGTCGATTTCGATTTTAGCACCGGCAGCGTTGAAGTTTTCATATTCCAACTCGCCGATTTGCCCTCCGTCGATGGTAAATGCAAAATCTGCGGCAAAGTGCTGAACATCAAAATGGTCTGCGCCACGTCCTATCTCCTCGTCGGGAGTGAAGCCCACTTTTATTTCGCCGTGTTTTATTTCGGGATGTTTTATCAGGTATTCCATTGCCGTGATTATTTCGGCAACGCCCGCTTTATCGTCTGCTCCCAATAGGGTAGTGCCGTCGGTGCAAATAATATCTTGGCTCTTATAGTCAAGTATCTCGGGAAAGTCTACAGGCGACAACGTGATATTTTTCTCCTTGTTCAGAATAATCTCAGAGCCGTCATAGTTGTTTATAATCTGAGGTTTTGGACTTTCTCCCGAAAAGTCTGGGCTAGTGTCAAGGTGGGCAATAAAACCTACCGTTGGCGTTTTCTTGTCAATATTCGACGGCAGCGTAGCATATACATAAGCCTGATTAGTAACTTCCACGTTTTGCAATCCAATGCCTTGCAACTTCTTTGCAACAATGTCAGCCAGCACTTTTTGATTTGGACTCGACGGCGTATTTGAGTTATCGTAGTCCGATTGTGTGTTGTGGGCGACAAGTTCAAGAAATAAATCTACTATCTTGTTATCTATATTCATGGTATTTATCTTTTTGCGTATTGAAAGTGTTTCTCTATTCATTGGCTAAGGGTCATTAAGTGTCTGGTTGACAGTTAATAACTAACGGCGAAGAGTACTCTTTTTTTCGATGGTTTTCCGCTGATTATGCACTTGCCGTCTTCAGCCTTAGCGTCTAAAGGAATACATCTTATAGTTGCTTTAGTCTCATTCTTAATTTTTTCCTCGGTTTCGGCAGTGCCGTCCCAATGTGCAGAAATGAAGCCGCCTTTAGCTTTCAGCACTTCTTTAAACTCTTCGTAGCTGTTTACTTCGGTGGTGTTCTCTGCTCTAAATTTATAGGCCTTATTAAAAATATTCTCCTGAATTTCGTTTAATAGTTTTGGAATAAGCTCTGTGATCTCAGATTGTTTCACCGAAGATTTCTCTAGGGTGTCGCGTCTTGCAAGCTCCACTGTTCCGTTTTCGAGGTCTCTTTTGCCGACTGCAAGTCTGATAGGAACGCCTTTCATTTCATATTCGGCAAACTTCCATCCCGGTTTTTTTGTGTCGTTGTGGTCAATCTTAACACTGATACCTTTTTCTTTTAGAGCATCTGCTATTGGTTTCATCGCCTCGATTATCTCGTCTAACTGCTCGTTGCCTTTATATATAGGAATAATCACAACTTGTATTGGAGCGAGTGCTGGGGGTAGGACTAGTCCGTTATTGTCGGAGTGAGCCATAATCAGTGCGCCCATTAGGCGTGTTGATACTCCCCATGATGTTGCCCATACGTAGTCTTCCTTGCCTTCTTTGTTTGCGAATTTTACGTCGAAAGCTTTTGCAAAGTTTTGCCCTAGGAAGTGGGAAGTCCCTGCTTGCAAAGCCTTTCCATCCTGCATAAGCGCTTCTATACAAAGAGTTTCTACCGCACCTGCAAATCTCTCGGACTCTGTTTTTATACCTTTCACTACTGGCATACCCATATATTTCTCGGCAAATTCGGCGTAGACGTTTAGCATTTTCTCTGTTTCTTCCACAGCTTCTGCTTCGGTGGCATGGGCAGTGTGTCCTTCCTGCCAAAGAAACTCGGCAGTTCGGAGAAATAAGCGTGTGCGCATTTCCCATCTCACCACGTTAGCCCATTGGTTGCAAAGGATAGGCAGGTCTCTATACGACTGTATCCAATTTTTGTATGTATTCCATATTATGGTTTCCGAAGTCGGTCTGACGATATATTCCTCTTCTAGTTTAGCATTGGGGTCAACCACCACACCGTTTCCATCGGGGTCGTTCATTAATCGGTAGTGGGTAACAATTGCACATTCCTTTGCAAATCCGTCAACATGCTGGGCTTCCTTGCTAAAAAAGGACTTCGGGATAAACAGCGGGAAGTAGGCATTTTCGTGTCCTGTCTCTTTGAACATTTTGTCTAATACTGCCTGCATTTTCTCCCATATAGCATATCCATAGGGTTTGATGACCATGCAGCCTCTTACAGCAGAGTTTTCGGCTAGTTCTGCCTTTGCTACTATATCTAAATACCACTGCGAGTAATTTTCTTCTTTAGGTGTCAGCCCTTTGCTCATTGTTGTAAATTTATTACTGATTAAAAATGCAAATATAAACAATTATGGTGGTTTCTGACTTATGGAGTTAAACTTGAATGCCGGCTTTCGGATTCTCTTAGGGTAGCTGAACTGTATGATCGATAGCGTCTATAGGTCATTCTAAAACTGTTGACGCAACCTTTTTTGTAAAAAAATGTCTTATGTATATAAGATGTGATTGTTGCAAAAAAAATATAGAAAAACTTGTTCGGTATTCAGAAAGTTCTTACCTTTACATAAAATGAGTGACATGTGCATTTTAGAAAATAGAAAGTTTAGATGTTTAATATAAAGCTTAAGATTATGAAAACGAGAATAATAACAATAGTAGGCTTGTCAGCATTGCTAGCTAGTTGTGTTTCTAGCCAGCAGGCAGGGGGGTATGACGACTCTTATTACGTTCCAGGAGAGTCCCTTGCAACAACAAGTCAACGTAAGAGTGCTGCCAAAGAAAATGGGCAGGTTGTCATTTCTCATGTTACTGATAATGAGGATGGAACTAAGACTATGCAGAACTTTATAGCTGATAGTAAAAATAGCGACGAATATATAGATGTTCAGCTTCAGAATTTGAAAACTCTTGGTAGCAACAAGACCGATACAACTCTATACTACGATGGAGAAAACGACTATACAATCAATAACTATTATGTTGATGATGACGAGTTGTCATATACCGCGCGTTTGAGAAACTTTCACGATGTGTATGTTTATGATCCGGATCAGGTAGTTGTTGTTGACAACACTCCCTCGTGGAACTTCTCGGTGGGTCTTGGTTGGGGATATCCTTATTGGGGTTACTCATCATGGTATGACCCATATTGGAGCTGGGGTGGATATTATGGCACTGGTTGGGGCTGGGGTGGAGGATACTACGGACCTGGTTGGGGCTGGGGCGGAGGATACTACGGACCTGGTTGGGGGCATGGTTATTGGGGAGGCGGTTATTACTCCAATAATTATACCTACGGACCACGTTATAGCAGGTCTGCGTCTAGTGGAAGAAGGTACTCTACGGGTACAAACAGAAGCTCGCGCGGAGAGGCTACGGTAGGTCGCACCGGTTCTGGACGTGTTGCCACAACTAGATCATCAAGCTCAAGAGGATCCTCTGGACGTGTTGCCACAACTAGGATGGATACTAGATCAAGTGGCTCAAGAGTAGCTAGCTCAAGAGGGACAATAAGTTCTCGTCCTACAACTTCTATACGAAACTCAGCAGCAACAACACGAGCGATAAGCTCAGGTTCAAGAGTTTCGACAACTCGCTCAGCGGCAGCGACAAGACCAAGTACGAGACCGAGTACAATATCTAGGGCTAACTCTAACTCAGGCTCGTCTAGAAGTACGTATTCAAGAAGTTCAAACTCTAGAAATAGTACGTATAGCCGATCAAGTTCAAGCAGGAGTAATTCCTCATACGGCAGGTCTGGCTCAAGCCGTAGTAACTCTTCTTATAGCCGACCTAGCTCAAGCTCAAGGTCTAGCGGTAGCGTTAGTCGCTCATCCGGATCTTTTGGTGGCAGTCGTTCTTCGGGCTTTGGCTCTGGAGGAGGAAGAAGTTTTGGCGGAGGTGGCTCTAGAGGCGGTGGAGGACGTCGCTAATAGTTGATTAGTAAAAAAATATAGTGATAGTATAATAAATAATAGAGTTATGAAGAAAAACATTCTGTTGCTACTTGCTTTTATGCCGTTTGTATTAGATGCTCAGAGTATTAATGATTATATGAATATCTCAACAAACAGGTATCAATCTACCGCAAAGGCTACGTCTATGGGTAATGCCATCGGCGCCTTAGGAGGAGATGCATCAAATGCATCTACAAATCCTGCTGGTTTAGGATTGTACCGCAGGAGTGAGTTTAATTTTTCCACGGGATTGTCGTTTAATGATGCCGAAACTACAGGGGCATACAAAGGTTCTGATGATATCGTTAGAGCACATATAAATCAGTTTGCCTACATCGTTCCGTTCTCGGCAAGAAGAGGAGGCTCACTGGTTAGTAGTACTATTGGTTTTGGGATGAATAAGATTGCAGATTTTAACAGAAACAGGTATATGTCTGCTGTTAATGGAAATTCGTCTATGCTCGATCACCA
This sequence comes from Bacteroidales bacterium, assembly GCA_047975005.1. Classification (GTDB taxonomy): domain Bacteria; phylum Bacteroidota; class Bacteroidia; order Bacteroidales; family Prolixibacteraceae; genus JBKEAJ01. The sequence goes on from JBKECW010000075.1 coordinate 30,109, forward strand.
CACTGATTATTATAATAATATTAGTGTTGATGATGCTATTAACAAGCCTATCCCCTTCACATCGGGTAACGATTCAGAGGCTGCCTATAATGCGTGGGTTATAGATGGAGATAATGCTTCTGGATATACAAATAGAATTGCTCAAGGGAATTATAAAGGGCAAGAGGTGTATCGTACTGTAGAAGAACGAGGTCGTATAAATGAATGGTTTATATCCGGTGCCTTGAACTTCAATAATAAGCTTTATTTAGGAGCAACATTTGGTATTCAAGATTTGAAATATTACAATAGCATTATTCACGAGGAGTTCTCCTTATCAGCAGCTACTGCAAACATTGATGGAGTAGATTATTATCTTGACAGATATTCGCAGAATAGTGATTTATATGTCTCGGGAGCAGGATACAACTTGAAGCTAGGTGCCGTGTATAGGGTTACCAATGAACTGCGCTTTGGTCTGGCATTTCATACTCCTACATACTATTATTTGAATGAAGATTACCTTGTTAATGTATTCTCTGATCAAATAAATGCGACTACGGATGAGAAGAAGTATTTTGATACAGATCAACCTAATAATTATAACGAGTATGGTTTGCGCACTCCATTGCGCTTGATTGCGAGTGGTAGTTACATAATAGGTAAAGATGCCTCTATTAATGCGGAGTACGAGTATGTTAATTACAACAGAGGGAAGTTTGATAATGAAAGAGTGTATGGCGTAGAAAATAATATGATAAGAAACTCGCTTGCAAGTGGTCATAATTTTAGGATTGGGGGTGAGTATAATGTTAGTCCAGCCTTTTCTTTTAGAGCTGGATACGAATATTACTCGTCTGCTTATAATTCTTCGAATATAAATTCAGATGCTTTTTATCAGACCTTAAATGCAGGCTTTGGGTATAGGTGGAAATTCACATACATCGACATGGCTTATAGAGCTGGGTGGACAGAATATTACACATTGCCATATTATGCGTATGATGCTAACAACGATCCATTGTTGAAAAATAGAATTATGGACAACTTAGTTATGTTGACATTGGGCTTTAGATTTTAAAGAGTAAATTAAGTTAGTTCTTTTTTTTTGAAGGCTATCCAAATTTTGTTGGATAGCCTTTTATTATGTGCGACAGCTCTTGTGAAGGCTTATTGATTAGCCTTTGATTGCTTAATAAACAAAAATAGCGTAAATTTGCGCAGTTTGGTTACAGATAAAGATAAAAAAGAATAGGATGAGAATCAGAATATTATTAATATATATTGTTACATCGGTAGTGCTCTTTGGCTGCTCTGCAGAATATTATACCCATCAGGGAGATAAAGCATTTAAGAGGGGGATGTACGAGAAAGCAACAAAGAAATACCGCAAGGCATCTAAGAAAAATGTCTCTAATGCACGAGGCGAAATCTACCTTAAATTAGCAGAATGTTATCGAAGATATGGGAAATATGACAACTCTCGTGCATGGTATAAAAACACTGTGAATAGAAATGTGGGGGGGGGAGACGCTTTATTGCATTATGCCGACATGTTAAAGAATAATGGTGATTATGAAACAGCAAAAGAGTTGTACTCAACAATACTAAGTCAAGACGAGAATAATAAATTAGCAAAAAATGGACTTGAAGCATGCAATAATATAGAGTCGTGGACAGATAAAACTCACCCCTATGTAGTAGAAAACCTAAAAGAAGTTAACTCTTATGCAAATGATTTCTGCTCGCAATATCTAGGGAATAAGAAAGACGAAATAATATTCACTTCCAATCGGCGAGGGACAACAGGCAAAGCAAAAAGTGATGTCACAGGAGAATTGTATTACGATATTTTTTATTCGAGATTTAGCAGAGAAGGGCAGTCGTGGGAGAAGCCTCGCTTGCTCGAAACAAATGGGCTTATCGACACAGAGGATGACGAAGGAGTTGTTTCTGTGTCTGAAGATGGGGCTGCTATTTACTTTACTCGTTGTCAATATGACAAGCAGTCGGATATATCATCAGCAATTTATCTGACAAATCAAACACGCGGCAACTATTCGGAGCCAGTCTTGATAAAATTGGGACTAGACTCTTTAGTTGCAGCACATCCCGCAATTAGTCCCGATGGCAAAACGCTATACTTTGTCTCCAATCGGAGAGGAGGTTACGGAGGAAATGATATTTGGAAAGCAACTAAAATAGATAACGGTGGAGAGTGGGGGATGCCGACAAACTTAGGCGCAGGTGTAAACACTCCCGGTAATGAGATGTTCCCATATGTAGATCCCAATGGCACTCTGTACTTCTGTTCTGATGGTCAGCCCAATATGGGAGGATTTGATATCTTTAGGGTGGACAAGGATATAAATAATGTGGAAGAAATAGTAAACATGGGCATTCCGTTCAATTCGGTAGGAGATGATTTTGGGATTGTATTTCTCGATACAGACCTTGAAGAAGGGATGTTTACGTCAAATAGAGATGGATCAAGAAATGATGATATATATAGTTTTATGGTGCCGCCCGTGAAGCAAGAGCTGTTTGGGCGAGTATTTGACGAAGGAACGTCATCGCAAATTGATGGAGCAACAGTTAGAGTCATAGGTACAGATGGTACGAATCTCAGAATAAGTGCTGTAAAAGGAGAGTTTAACACGCTTCTAAAGCCGGAGGTGAGATATGTAGTAGTTGCATACAAAGACGGTTATCTTAATGATAAGGACACCTTTTCTACGCTAGGGATTGATGATAGTAAGCTGTTTCATGTAGACCTGTCGCTAACGCCTACACGAGACCCAATAAAGATAAATAATATATACTTTGAATTTGGTAAATGGGATCTGTTGCCAGAGTCAAAGGGAGCATTGGATAGTTTAGCGGATTTGCTAAGGACTAATCCTAATATCACAATAGAATTAATGGCTCATACTGACCATGTTGGCGGGACGGCCTCAAACTCTGAGTTGTCGCAAAAGCGAGCCCAGTCGGTTGTTAATTACCTAATTTTGGAAGGAGGTATAAACAAAAAAAGAATGATCGCAAAAGGATATGGAGAGACATGGCCTAAAACAGTTGATGCTGCAATTGCGAAAGAATATCCATTCTTAAGAGTTGGTCAGGTGCTGACAGAAAGCTTTATAAACGGGTTGTCGGAAAAACAGAAAGAGATAGCAACAATGCTGAATAGGCGTATTGAGTTTAGGGTAACAAGTAGTGACTTCGATGATTAAGGTGGGAGGATGAAGGAGAAACTTAATTATTTTAAAGCGTTAGTACCAATAATCTTTCTTAGCATATTGCTTTCAGTCAATGTATCTATTTTTGAGGATTCCCTGTCTGGTCCTAACCAACTGGCACTGTTGCTTTCGGGTTTTGTCGGAGCATTAATAATATGGTGGTCAGGAGGAAACTGGGACGTTGTTTTTGAGCGAGTGTTATACTCAATTGGGAAAGCCATGCCGTCGGTACTTATATTGTTATTTATAGGTTCATTAGTAGGGTCTTGGTTGATTAGTGGTACTGTTCCTACATTAATATATTACGGTCTAAATCTGCTTAGTCCCATGTTTTTCTTGCCCTCGACGGTAATTATTTGCGCTATTGTATCTGTTATAACAGGTAGCTCGTGGTCTACCATTGCCACAATAGGAGTTGCACTACTTGGAGTGGGCGACGCATTCCAGATTGATAAATCTATTGTTGCCGGAGCTGTAATCAGCGGGGCGTATTTTGGAGACAAAATTTCACCATTGAGCGACACTACCAACTTGGCATCGTCAATGGCAGGGACAGACTTGTTCAGACATATTCGTTATATGTTATTTACTACTGTCCCGTCTATATTGATAACCCTATTAATATTTACATTTATCGGTATCGGGCAAGGTTCGGGCGTTAGTATGACAGAGATAGAGCATTTTAAGACAGTTATTTCCGAGAGTGTCAATATTACCCCCTGGTTGTTGTTAGTGCCGATATCCTTGTTTGTTATAATATCCTTGAAGATGCCAGCTCTGCCTGCCTTGATGATAGCTTCCTTAATTGGCTGTGTTAGTGCGGTGATTTTCCAGCCACATTTGGTTGAGCAGGTAGCAGGAGGGGGACACAGTTTGTTGGTATCTTCCTATAAGGGGTGCTTCACGGCAATGTTTGAAGGTTTTCAAGTTAACACTACTGATGCTGATATTTCTAATCTTCTTTCCACTTCAGGGATGCAGGGGATGCTGAATACGGTGTGGTTGATACTGTCGGCAATGTTCTTCGGCGGAGTTATGGAGGGGGGCGGTTTGTTGCAGGTTCTAGTGTCTCCCTTGGTCAAGAGAGTAACAACAGCAGGAGGATTGGTAACATCAACGGTTGTTACCTGCATATTTTTTAACATTGTTGTGTCCGACCAATATTTGGCAATTGTAGTTCCCGGTAGATTATACCAGAGAGCATTTAAGAAGCAAGGATTAGCACCCGAGGTGCTTAGTCGGTCATTGGAAGATTCGGGGACGATTACCTCTGTTTTGGTGCCGTGGAATAGTTGTGGAGCTACGCAGTCAAAGGTTTTGGGGGTAGCAACATTGTCATATCTGCCTTATTGCTTCTTTAATCTAATTAGCCCAGTGATGTCTATTCTATTCGCAGTATTAGGTATTAGAATAAGGCGAAATACACATGCTGATAATCATCCAAATTAGATAATAAAGAAATAAAGCAAAAGGAGAGGTAAAATATTTACAAAAAGATGCTTGCATAAAAAATAAAAATATGTACTTTTGCAGTCAGAAAAATAAAAACAAAAAATTTAAACAAGAGAAATATGATTATTGTTCCAGTAAAAGATGGCGAAAACATAGAACGCGCTTTAAAAAGGTTCAAGAGGAAATTTGAAAAGACAGGTGTTGTACGTGAGGTTAGAAAACGTCAGGCGTTTATTAAGTACAGCGTTAGACGTAGAGAAGAGTTGAAGAAGGCTATTTATATACAACAAATTAGAGGAAGCGAAGAGTAGCCTTTATTGTGATTCCTGTTTTAAGGATGCAACACTATGGAAACTCGGGAATTATACTATAGATATCTGCTCAATGAATTAGGGTATTCTGACAATACCTTGAAATCATACAAAACAGATCTCCGTCAATTCGAGGAATTTTGCACTTCGAATTTCGGGGATTTTTTGTTTAAGGATGTAAATGCAGCAAATATCAGACGTTGGGTTGCACATCTTATGAGGAGCGGTTTAGCTCCCAAAAGTATTCGTCGCAAAATAGCCGCTCTAAAAATGTTCCACAACTATCTTAAACAAGAGGGGATAGAGGACACAACACTAGGGCAGATTATTCTGCCGAAGTTGGAAAAACGACTTCCCGTGTTTATTAAGGCGAAAGAAATAGAGGCAATATTTCATGACGAGAGTTTGTTTGACAATAGTTTTGAAGGTCTGCGAGATAGAGTGGTAATGGTTTTGCTTTATGCTACGGGGATGAGAGTTGACGAGCTGATAACACTAGGTAAAGAAGATGTCGATTTTTCGGCTTGCACTATAAAAGTAACAGGCAAACGACGGAAACAGAGAATAATACCTTTTCCTAAAGAGTTTGTTCCTTCTTTGCAGGAGTATCAATCAGCATCGTTACAGATGAACGAGAGTTCCTGTTTTGTAGTAACATCTAAAGGCAAGCGCACCTACCCAATGTTGATATATAGAGTGGTTAGCAGAATATTGAAGCAGATGTCTAATTCCGGTAAGGTGAACCCTCATATACTGCGTCATACTTATGCAACTCACATGCTTAATAACGGAGCCGATCTTAATGCTGTGAAGGAGTTGCTTGGGCATGCAAGTTTGTCGGCAACAGAGGTGTATACGCACAATACAGTAGAGAGATTAAAAAGTGTCTATCAGAAAAGTCACCCGTGGTCAGGCGATTAGGAGCATTTCTTTTAATTGATAGATGAGAAGTGCCTGAATGAATAAATGCGATTACTTTCTGTAGGAATTGAACAAATATGAAGTTTGGCTTGTAATATAGAAGTGTGTATAGTTATATCAGAAAAGGAAGTGGTGAAATTTTATTAGTTTTGCCCGAATAATTAACAATATAAAATAGTATCATGAATATCAAAATTAATGCAGTTAGATTTACAGCAGACCAGAAGCTTGTAAGTTTTGTTGAAAAGAAGGTGTCAAAGTTAGATCAATATTTTGATAATATTATCGGTGCCGAGGTTATTCTTAAGGTGGATAAGCCAGAGTCTCATAATAATAAAATAGTAGAGCTGTCATTGTCTGTTCCGTCTCACGATCATTTGTTTGTGAAGAAACAGGACGAGTCGTTTGAGAAGGCTGTAGACTCCGCAGTAGATGCAATGCGCAAGCAGATAGACAAGTACAAAGAGAAGTTGAAGTAAATTGTCATTATCCGAGCTTTTTTTTTGAAAAAAAAGCTCGGATAATTTGGCTAGTAAATTTATAGTATCTATATTTGCATGCCCTTAAGAAATAAAGGGCAGATGATCTAAGAAATTATGTGTTTTTTGCCGGTGTAGCTCAGTTGGCCAGAGCAGCTGATTTGTAATCAGCGGGTCGGGGGTTCGAATCCCTCCATCGGCTCCATGGGGAGATACCGAAGCGGCCAAACGGGACAGACTGTAAATCTGTTGGATCATTCCTTCGTAGGTTCGAATCCTGCTCTCCCCACACACCAATTCCTTATAAGGTTTGGCATGATAATTTATAAGCGGGAGTAGCTCAGTTGATAGAGCATCAGCCTTCCAAGCTGAGGGTCGCGGGTTTGAGCCCCGTCTCCCGCTCAAATTATTATCGCCGGGGTAGCTCAGGGGTAGAGCGCATCCTTGGTAAGGATGAGGTCACGGGTTCAATTCCCGTCTTCGGCTCTAATTGATTTTAAAAAATAGAATAAGATGGCTAAAGAACAATTTACCAGAAACAAGGAACACCTTAATATTGGTACTATTGGACACGTAGATCATGGTAAGACTACCCTGACTGCTGCGATAACAACAGTACTTGCTAATAGAGGTCTTTCTGAAAAACGTGCTTTCGATTCTATCGATAACGCACCGGAAGAAAAAGAGAGGGGTATTACTATTAATACTGCTCACGTAGAGTACCAAACAGCAAATCGTCACTACGCTCACGTTGACTGTCCGGGTCACGCTGACTACGTTAAAAATATGGTAACAGGTGCTGCCCAGATGGACGGCGCTATCTTGGTATGTGCAGCAACTGATGGTCCTATGCCTCAGACACGCGAGCATATCCTGCTTGCTCGTCAGGTAAACGTACCTAAAATCGTGGTTTTCTTGAATAAAGTAGACATGGTTGACGACGAGGAGTTGTTAGAGCTAGTAGAAATGGAAGTTCGTGATCTTCTTAGCTTCTATGAATTTGACGGTGATAATACACCTGTTATTTTAGGTTCTGCACTAGGCGCACTTAACGGTGAAGCTAAGTGGGAAGATAAAGTAATGGAGTTGATGGATGCTGTTGACTCATGGATTCCTGTACCACCTCGTGATAAGGACAAGCCTTTCTTGATGCCTGTAGAGGATGTATTCTCAATTACAGGTCGTGGAACAGTAGCTACAGGTCGTATCGAAACAGGAGTTATTCATACTGGTGACGAGATGGAGATTATTGGTCTTGGAGCAGCAGGCAAGAAAACCACTTGTACCGGAGTAGAAATGTTCCGCAAAATTCTTGACGATGGTCAAGCAGGTGATAATGTTGGTCTATTGTTACGTGGTGTTGACAAGAATGAGATTAAGCGTGGTATGATTCTAGCTAAGCCAGGGTCAATCACTCCTCATACTAAATTTAAGGCAGAGGTTTATGTCTTGAAAAAAGAAGAAGGTGGACGACACACACCATTCCACAATAGATATCGTCCTCAGTTCTACATCCGTACTCTTGATGTTACAGGCGAGATATCTCTTCCAGAAGGACGCGAGATGGTAATGCCAGGCGACAACTTGACAATTGATGTTGAGCTAATCACGCCAGTAGCGATCAATGTAGGACTTCGTTTCGCTATTCGCGAAGGCGGTCGTACTGTTGGTGCAGGACAGATAACTGAGATTACACAATAATTTTAGTAGACAAGAGATATATTAAGTCCCAAGGAAAAATCCTTGGGACTGTTTTTGCAGAATCTGGGTGTTTTGGAAGGTTCGAATCCTTCAATTCTGACTTTAAAGTTGCATGCTGATATTTGTATATGCGACATATACGGAAAAAAGGTAAATATGAAATTGAAAAGCTATATAGAAGAGTCATACAAAGAGTTGATGACAAAGGTTACTTGGCCGACATTAGACGAGTTACAGACGAGCGCTGGTATAGTTATGATTGCAACCGTGATAATAGCTTTACTAGTATTGGCTATGGATGCCTCGTTCAAGTATATTGTTGTTGATTTGATTTATGGTGTATTTAAATAGGCTATTTTCATGGCTCGTTGATTATGACAGAACTCAAACATAGGTGGTATGTCCTACGTTCAGTAGGAGGAAAGGAAAAGAAGGTAAAGGAGTCTATCGAAAATGAGATGAATGGCGGGGAGTTAGCCGGCTATGTTTCTCAGGTTTTGATTCCAATGGAGAAGATTTATCAGATTAGAAACGGTAAGAAGGTTAGCAAAGATCGGAGTTTTTTTCCAGGATACGTGCTCGTTGAAGCTTCGCTAGTCGGCGAAGTGTCCCACATTTTAAAAAACATTAATAATGTGATTGGTTTCTTGGGAGAGACTAAAGGTGGAGATCCAATGCCATTAAGAGAATCCGAAGTAAATAGAATCTTAGGACGTGTTGATGAGCTTGCAGAAGCTGATGAACTGATGAACATACCTTTTGTCATTGGAGAAACTATCAAAGTAATAGATGGGGCATTCAATGGATTTAACGGAACTATTGAAGAAATTCATGAGGATAAGAAAAAGCTGAAGGTCATGGTTAAGATTTTTGGAAGAAAAACACCATTGGAGCTTAGCTTTATGCAGGTAGAGAGAGTGTAATAAAAGAAATATATTTTTTAAATATTATATTATGGCTAAAGAAGTAGCAGGATTAATTAAGTTACAGATCAAAGGTGGTCAGGCGAACCCCTCGCCACCTGTAGGTCCAGCACTGGGAGCCAAAGGGGTTAACATTATGAACTTTTGCAAGCAGTTTAATGCTCGAACACAAGACCAGCAAGGTAAGGTGTTGCCAGTAGTTATTACTGTTTTTGCAGATAAGTCTTTTGACTTCATAATTAAACAACCACCTATTGCCGTTTCAGTGTTAGAGGCCGCCAAGTTGAAAAGTGGATCACCGATGCCCCATACCAAAAAGGTAGGGTCTATTACGTGGGATCAGGTACGAGAGATTGCAGAGAGCAAGAAGAGCGATTTAAATTGCTTCAAGATTGAGTCTGCAATGAGCATGGTAGCAGGAACAGCGCGAAGTATGGGAGTTACAGTTACGGGTGATTCTCCATTTGAAAATTAAAAAATTATTGCAATGGGAAAAAATTCGAAGAACAGAAGACTTGCATTAGAGAAGGTTGAAAAGGACAAAGTCTATTCGTTGGAAGAAGCTTCTAGCCTAGTAAAGGAAATCACATTTACTAAGTTTGATGCGTCTGTCGACATAGATGTGCGTCTTGGAGTAGACCCTCGTAAAGCCAATCAAATGGTACGTGGTGTTGTGTCGCTTCCACATGGCACAGGTAAAGACGTAAGAGTCTTGGCACTAGTAACACCAGAAAAAGAGGCAGAGGCAAAAGAAGCCGGTGCTGATTTTGTAGGGTTAGATGACTACATAGAGAAGATTAAAGGAGGTTGGACAGATGTAGATGTTATCATTACTATGCCACAGGTGATGGGTAAACTCGGAATGATTGGTAGAATCTTAGGGCCACGTGGTTTGATGCCTAACCCTAAGAGCGGTACAGTAACTCCAGAGATAGGTAAAGCTGTATCCGAAGTTAAGTCTGGAAAGATAGACTTTAAAGTTGATAAATTTGGAATTGTTCATACCTCAATAGGTAAGGTTTCTTTTGATCCTTCGAAGTTGCAGGATAATGCGTCAGAGTTTATTAATACTATAATAAAGTTGAAGCCTTCGGCTGCTAAGGGTACTTATATCAAAAGTGTTACACTGTCAAGTACAATGAGTCCGGGTATCGCTATAGACGTTAAGTCTATAGGTGCAAATTAAGAACAAGAAGTTTAATAACTTCGATTAGCGCAAAATGACAATATGAAGAAGTCAGATAAAATTGAATTGGTTAAGCAAATAACAGAGCAACTTAATGAGACAAGCCACTTTTATTTAGTGGATATCTCAGGACTTGATGCGAGTCAGTCGTCAAAGTTGCGAGGAGAGTGCTTTGCTAAAGATATTAAGCTAACAGTTGTGAAAAACACATTTATGGATTTAGCTCTTAAAGCATGCAATAAAGAGACTGATGAAATGAATGATGTTTTGATAGGCAACACTGCTATAATGTTCTGTGAACAAGCGAATGCACCCGCAAAGCTGATAAAAGCAATGGCAAAATCTTTGAAAGGTAAGCCAGAGTTGAAAGCAGCTTATGCCGAGGAGTGTGTTTATGTTGGTTCAGAGCATTTGGAAGCACTAGTTAGCATTAAGTCTAAGACAGAGTTACTTGGAGATGTTATTGGTTTACTCCAATCTCCAATCAAGAATCTTGTTGGGTCTCTACAGAGTGGAGGAAGCACATTGCAAGGTCTCTTGAAAGCCTTAGAAGAAAAGGCATCATAAACAATTTAGTAATTATTAAAATCTTTAAAATACGATGGCAGATATTAAGAAGCTAGCAGAAGAATTAGTAAATTTGACTGTTAAAGAGGTAAAAGAATTAGCAGATATCCTTAAGGATGAGTATGGTATTGAACCAGCAGCGGCAGCAGTTGCAGTTGCAGGTCCAGCAGCAGGTGGTGATGCAGGTGATGCAGCAGCAGCTCAAACAGAGTTCGATGTTATATTGAAATCTGGTGGTCAGTCAAAACTTGCAGTAGTTAAGCTTGTAAAAGAGCTTGCTGGATTAGGATTGAAAGAAGCTAAAGAAGTAGTAGATAGCGCACCAAAGGCTATCAAAGAGAAAGTTTCAAAAGATGAAGCTGAAGCACTAAAAACTCAGTTAGAAGAAGCTGGAGCAGAGGTTGAGATTAAGTAATCCTCTATATATTAGTGGTTTATTGGTTTAGATTCTCGTTATTGCGAGAGTCTAAACCTTGTTGTATTTGAAGATGTAGGTTCTTAATATTTTATTCATGTCATATAATATACAGGGAGGACGAATTAGCTTCTCTTCCACAAAAAAAAGCTTTGATTATCCGGATTTCCTAGAAATACAGATAAAATCGTTTCGCGACTTCTTTCAAATGGATTCCACTCCAGAGCAAAGATTGAAGGAGGGATTTCACTCTGTCTTTAATGAGTATTTTCCAATTTCGGATACTAGAAACAATTTCGTTTTAGAGTTTCTAGATTATCAAATAGATTATCCTCGCTATAGCATAGCGGAATGTGTAGATCAAGGACTTACATATAGTGTTCCTATCAAGGCAAAACTAAAACTTCTTTGTACGGATCCGGAGCATGAGGATTTTGATACGGTAGTTCAGGATGTCTATCTGGGAACTGTTCCTTATATGACAGATAGAGGTACATTTGTCATTAATGGCGCAGAGAGAGTTGTTGTATCACAGTTGCACAGGTCTCCCGGTGTATTTTTTGCACAAAGTGTGCATTCAAATGGAACGAAATTGTATTCTGCTAGAATAATACCATTCAAAGGATCATGGATTGAATTTTCTACAGATATTAATAATGTCATGTATGCTTATATTGACAGAAAAAAGAAATTGCCCGTAACTACATTATTTAGAGCTATTGGATTTGAAAGCGATAAGGATATTCTTGAAATTTTCAACCTGGCAGATGAAGTTAAGGTCAACAAAACGAACCTAAAGAAAATCATTGGCAGAAAATTAGCCGCAAGGGTTCTCAAAACATGGGTTGAGGATTTTGTTGACGAAGATACTGGCGAGGTAGTATCAATAGAAAGAAATGAAGTCATAATAGAAAGAGAAACTATTCTTGACGAGGAAAATATTGAGCAAGTTTTGGAAGCGAAAGTGCCAACAGTGTTATTGCACAAAGAGGATGCTAACATGCAAGACTATGCTATTATATACAATACATTACACAAAGATTCGTGCAACTCCGAGAAGGAAGCTGTGACGCATATATATAGGCAACTTCGTAATGCCGAACCGCCTGATGAGGCTACGGCAAGAGAGGTTATTGATAAATTATTTTTCTCAGATAAAAGATATGATCTGGGAGATGTTGGTAGATATAGAATCAACAAAAAGTTGAATCTTAACATCGACATGAATAATAAGGTACTTACAAAAGATGATATTATTGAAATTGTAAAATACCTTATACAACTAATAAATTCTAAGACCGATATTGATGATATCGACCACTTGAGCAACAGGCGTGTAAGAACGGTTGGAGAGCAAATGGCAACTCAATTTGGCATCGGTTTAGCAAGAATGACCCGAACAATTCGCGAGAGAATGAATGTTAGAGATAACGAAGTGTTTACTCCAACAGACTTAATCAACTCAAAAACTTTGTCGTCGGTCATAAATTCGTTTTTTGGAACAAATGCTTTGTCGCAGTTTATGGATCAAACAAATCCTCTCGCAGAGATGACCCACAAGCGACGTATGTCAGCACTTGGACCTGGTGGTTTGTCTCGCGAACGAGCCGGATTTGAGGTTCGAGACGTACACTTTACGCACTATGGGCGTCTTTGTCCTATTGAAACACCAGAGGGACCGAATATCGGACTGATTTCGTCGCTTTGTGTTTTTGCAAAGGTTAATGATTTAGGATTTATTACAACCCCGTACAGACGCGTGTCGGACGGCGTTGTCGATCTTTCAGAGAATGGAATTATATATCTTACTGCAGAGGAAGAAGAAGGTAAGATTATAGCACAAGCAAATGCTCCAATAGATGAGAAAGGAAATTTTGTTAACGAGAAGGTTAAGTCTAGACTAGATGGAGACTACCCTTTAGTAGACAAAATGGAAGTTAACATGATGGATGTAGGACCTAATCAAATAGCATCGGTAGCAGCATCATTGATAACATTCTTGGAACATGATGATGCGAACCGTGCATTGATGGGATCTAACATGATGCGCCAAGCAGTTCCAATAATAAAGCCTGAATCTCCAATTGTAGGGACAGGGTTGGAAACATATGTGGCTACAGATTCTAAGATACAGGTTGTTGCCGAGAATGACGGAGTAGTCGAGTTTGTTGATTCCGATACAATCTCTATAAAATATAATCTAACAGATGATGAGAAATTTGTAAGTTTTGATTCGGATGTTAAGACATACAAACTTCCAAAATACAGGAAAACAAATCAGAGCACATGCGTAGACCTAAAACCTATTGTGACTAAAAAACAAAAAGTTGCAAAAGGTCAGGTGCTTACTGAAGGATATGCAACAGAGCAAGGAGAATTGGCGCTTGGACGCAATCTGATGGTTGCTTTTATGCCATGGCAAGGGTATAACTACGAGGATGCTATTGTTGTTTCTGAACGTGTTGTTTCTGACGATGTGTTTACATCTATTCACATAGATGAATATTCTCTAGAGGTACGTGATACAAAGCGAGGCATTGAGGAATTTACAGCAGATATACCTAATATTAGCGAGGATGCTACCAAAGACCTTGACGAGAATGGAATGATAAGGATTGGAGCAAGAGTTAAGCCTGGTGACATTCTTATCGGAAAAATCACCCCTAAAGGCGAGTCAGATCCTTCTCCTGAGGAGAAATTACTTCGTGCGATATTTGGAGATAAGGCAGGAGATGTAAAAGATGCATCATTGAAAGCATCTGCCTCATTGAAAGGAGTTGTCGTTGAGAAGAAGCTTTTTTCTCGAATAGAAAAAGACAAGAAAAGCAAGAACACTCATAAAGAGCGATTAGAGCAAAGAGAAACGGTATTTGAGAAAGAAGTAATTGCAGTAAAAACGATATTGATAGACAAGCTGTGGACTCTTCTCGAAGGCTGTACTTCTTCTGGAGTTAAGGATTACCTAGGGCAGGAATATATCTCAAAGAGCAGTAAGTTTACGGTAAAGAGACTAGAAGATATCGACTACTATAACATAAATCCGAATAACTGGTGTTCAGACGCCCGGATTTCAGCAATGGTTACAGAGTTGATTTATAATTTTATTTCAAAGTGCAAGGCACTAGAAGCAAGACTGAAAAGAGACAGATATAGTTTAAGTATTGGAGACGAGTTGCCTACAGGAATAGTAAAACTAGCAAAAATATACATCGCCAAGAAGCGTAAACTTCAGGTAGGAGATAAGATGGCAGGAAGACATGGTAACAAAGGTATTGTGTCTTGTATTGTTCGTCAGGAGGATATGCCGTTTATGGAGGATGGAACACCAGTAGATATTGTGCTAAATCCACTTGGAGTGCCATCTCGTATGAACTTGGGGCAAATATACGAGACTGTTCTTGGATGGGCAGGAAAGCGATTGGGAATTAAGTTTGCAACACCAATCTTTGACGGAGCATCGATAAATCAGATTACAGATTTTACCAACAAGGCGGGGGTTCCTGAGTTTGGTCGTACAAAATTATATGATGGTCGTACAGGAGTTCAATTTGACCAAGAGGCAACAGTAGGTGTCATTTACATGATGAAACTGGGGCACATGGTTGAAGATAAGATGCATGCTCGTTCCATCGGGCCTTACTCTCTTATTACGCAGCAGCCTTTGGGAGGTAAAGCTCAGTTTGGGGGGCAGCGTTTTGGAGAAATGGAAGTGTGGGCACTAGAAGCATTTGGGGCATCGCATATACTCCAAGAGATGTTGACAGTTAAGTCTGATGATGTACTAGGGCGTGCCAAGACCTATGAGTCGATAGTGAAAGGAGAGCCTATGCCAGAGCCGGGTATGCCCGAGTCTCTAAATGTGCTTTTACACGAGCTTCGAGGTTTGGGGCTAAGTGTAACAATGGACTAATGAGAATCAGGATTTAGAATTTAAAAAACAACAACATAACAATTTGTAGTTATGACATTTAGAAAAGATACTAATACAAAAACATCGTTCTCGAAAGTAACAATTGGGATATCCTCTCCAGAGGAAATATTAGAACGTTCACATGGAGAAGTACTAAAACCCGAAACTGTAAACTACAGAACATATAAACCAGAAAGAGACGGTTTATTTTGCGAACGTATATTCGGTCCTGTAAAGGATTACGAGTGTCACTGCGGAAAGTATAAGCGTATTAGATATAAAGGTATTGTGTGTGATAGATGTGGAGTCGAAGTTACCGAGAAAAAAGTTCGTAGGGACAGAATGGGACACATCTCATTGGTAGTTCCTGTTGCTCATATTTGGTACTTTAAATCACTTCCCAATAAAATTGGATATTTATTAGGGATTCCGACAAAGAAACTTGATACAATTGTGTATTATGAAAAGTACGTTGTAGTGAATCCTGGCATACAAGCAGAGAACGGAGTTAAATGTTTAGACTTCCTTACAGAAGACGAGTATTTAGATATTATCGAATCTCTACCCAAAGAGAACCAATATTTGGACGATGACGATCCAAATAAGTTTATCGCCCTAATGGGTGCCGAGGCTCTTTATGAATTGCTAAAGAGGGTAGATCTTGATAAACTTACACACGAGCTTAGGCATAAAGCAAATGTGGAGACTTCTCAACAGCGTAAGAATGAGGCTCTTAAAAGGCTTCAGGTCGTTGAGTATTTTAGAGAGAGTCGGAATATAAACAAGCCTGAGTGGATGATTGTAAAAGTTGTTCCTGTCATTCCGCCAGAGTTGCGCCCTTTGGTGCCTCTTGATGGAGGAAGGTTTGCGACTTCTGATTTGAACGATTTGTATAGACGTGTTATCATCAGAAATAACAGACTAAAGAGGCTTATAGAAATTAAGGCTCCTGAGGTCATCCTAAGAAATGAGAAGAGGATGCTTCAAGAAGCAGTAGATTCGTTGTTCGACAACTCTCGTAAGTCTAACGCAGTCAAAACAGACAGCAACAGACCATTAAAGTCATTGAGTGACAGTCTGAAAGGGAAGCAGGGGCGTTTCCGTCAGAACTTATTAGGAAAACGTGTAGATTATTCTGCTCGTTCTGTCATTGTTGTTGGTCCATCATTAAAAGTTCATGAGTGTGGCTTGCCAAAAGATATGGCCGCAGAGCTTTATAAACCATTTGTAATAAGAAAGCTGATAGAGAGAGGTATTGTCAAGACAGTAAAGTCTGCAAAGAAAATTGTGGATAGGAGAGACCCTGTTATTTTTGACATACTAGAAAACGTGCTTAGAGCACATCCGGTATTGCTCAACAGGGCACCAACTCTACACCGCTTGTCTATCCAAGCTTTTCAGCCGGTACTTATTGAGGGTAAGGCAATTAGATTGCATCCTTTAGTTTGTTCTGGTTTTAATGCCGATTTTGACGGTGACCAGATGGCTGTACACTTGCCACTTGGCAATGCTGCTATATTGGAAGCACAGATGCTTATGTTGGCATCCCACAACCTATTAAATCCTGCTAATGGAGCACCTATTCAGGTACCTTCTCAGGATATGATACTTGGTCTTTACTATATGACAAAAAGTCGGGTAGGAGCAAAGGGCGAGGGACTTAAATTTTATTCTCCGGAAGAGGCCATTATTGCTTTTAATGAGAAGCAAGTTGAACTACATGCCGAGGTTGAAGTTAGATTGCAAGAGAGAAATATCGAAGAAAGCGATGTAACACCTTTCACACATATCACAAAAACGACTGTAGGGCGAATACTGTTTAATCAGCATGTGCCCGAAGAGGCAGGTTATATAAATAGTGTTCTTACACAAAGAGCTTTGAGGGGTATTATAGCTGACATCTTTAAGAAATGTGATAACGCTAGGACTGTTAAGTTCCTTGATGATATTAAAGATTTAGGATATCAAATGGCATATCGCGGAGGACTATCCTTTAATCTTGGAGATGTTATTATTCCTGCAGACAAGAAAGATATAGTCGACAATGGATACTCTGATGTGGAAGGTATTATGAATAATTATAACTTGGGAGTAATCACTAACAACGAACGTTACAATCAGGTTATTGATGTTTGGACACATGCTAACTCTAGACTTACTCAATCGGTTATGAATACCTTGAGTAATGACAAGCAAGGATTTAATTCTGTTTACATGATGTTGGATTCTGGAGCTAGGGGAAGTAAGGAACAAATACGTCAGCTGTGCGGAATGCGTGGTCTGATGGCTAAGCCTCAGAAGTCTGGTGCAACAACAGCTCAGATTATCGAGAATCCGATTTTATCGAACTTTAAGGAAGGTCTATCTGTACTAGAGTACTTTATCTCAACACACGGAGCACGTAAGGGACTTGCCGATACGGCACTAAAGACCGCTGATGCTGGATATCTGACACGTCGACTTGTGGACGTATCTCAGGACGTAGTTGTCAATAATTTTGACTGTGGAACGCTACGCGGATTAAGCGTGTCATCTTTGAAAAATAACGAAGAAGAAATAGCATCATTGGAAGAGCGTATCGTAGGACGTTGCTCTGTCCATGATGTTAAAGATCCTGTCTCCGGAGAACTGTTAGTGAAATCAGGAGATGAGATTACAGATAAAATAGCGAAGAAAATTGACCAATCGCCTATAGAAACCGTAGAGGTACGTTCTGTACTTACATGCGAGGCAAAAGTTGGTATCTGTGCTAAGTGTTATGGACGCAATTTAGCGACAGGCCGCATGGTACAGAAAGGAGAGTCTGTAGGAGTAATTGCAGCTCAATCAATAGGAGAGCCTGGTACGCAGCTTACACTTAGGACTTTCCACGTAGGAGGTATTGCCGGAAATATATCTACTCAATCTTCGCTTGTTTCTAAATATCCGGGTATCGTAGAAATTGACGAATTGAAGTCTGTTTCGTGGAAGAATGATACAGGCAAGAAGATTGATATTGTTACAAGCCGTCTTGCCGAATTGAGAGTTGTAGACAAGACTACAGGTATAAATGTTTACACCAATCATATTCCATACGGAGCTCACTTATTTGTTAAGAATGGAGCCGAGGTAACAAAAGGCGAATTACTTTGCGAATGGGATCCATACAATGGCGTAATAGTCTCAGAATACAGAGGTAAAGTTCAGTTTGAGAACTTAATTGAAGGGGTTACGTTTAGAGCGGATACTGATGATCAGACAGGTCTGAGCGAAATTGTTATTATTGAGACGAGAGATAAAAACAAGAATCCGGTTCTACGTATTCTTGATGATAAAGGTGAGTTGATACGTTCATACAACCTACCTGTTGGAGGTCACGTTTCTGTAAGCGAGGGAAAAGTAGTAAACGAAGGAGATATACTTGTAAAAATACCACGTTCTTCGGGTAAAGCAAGTGACATTACGGGTGGTCTTCCCCGTGTTACTGAATTATTCGAGGCTCGAAATCCATCTAATCCAGCAGTTGTATCAGAGATTGATGGAGAGGTTAGCTTTGGAAAAATAAAAAGAGGTAACCGTGAGATAATCGTAACTTCAAGACGAGGAGATATAAAGAAGTATCTAGTTCCTTTATCTCGACAGATATTGGTTCAGGAGTCTGATTATGTAAAAGCAGGCACGTCGTTATCTGATGGTTCTATTACGCCAGCAGATATTCTTCTAATCCAAGGACCGACAGCTGTACAAGAGTTTATTGTAAACGAGGTGCAAGACGTATATCGCTTGCAAGGAGTGAAGATTAACGATAAGCATTTTGAGGTTATTGTTCGTCAAATGATGCGTAAAGTTGTTATTGAGGATCCGGGAGACACTCGTTTTCTTGAGAAGCAAATTGTTGACAAGCAAGACTTCTTACAAGAGAATGACTGGATGTATGGAAAGAAATATATTGAGGATGCCGGCGATTCCAAAAACTTTATGGCTGGTCAGATTGTTACAGCTAGAAAGCTAAGAGAAGAAAATTCTCTTTTGAAGAGAAAAGACCTTAAGATTGTTCAGACAAGAGATGTTGTGCCTGCCACGTCATCGCAGATTTTGCAAGGAATTACAAAGGCAGCCTTACAGACTAAGAGTTGGTTATCGGCAGCATCGTTCCAAGAAACAACAAAAGTTCTCAACGAAGCAGCAATACAAGGCAAGGTCGACCATCTGGACGGATTGAAAGAAAATGTGATTTGTGGACATTTAATCCCTGCAGGAACAGGTCTGAATGAGTACAAAAATATAATTGTAGGCTCCCAAGAAGAGTTTGACAAATTGAAGAAGGAAAAGTAAGACATTAAAGTATTCAATTATGAACAGCAGTAATGATACTCTAAATGATAATATTCAGAATAACCAACAGAATATTAACATAGAACTGGGTGAGGATATGGCGCAAGGCACATATGCAAATTTGGCAATCATAGCTCACTCTGCTTCAGAATTTGTGATTGATTATGTGCGATTGATGCCTGGAGTAACAAAAGCAAAGGTCAAATCTAGAATTATTATGACTCCCGAGAATGCAAAGAGTCTATACTTGAGTTTAGGTGAGAATATTCAGAGATACGAACAGCAGTTTTCTCCGATTAATATCAATGGACGTTCTAATAATGCCGGACATAAGGGATTCATTGATAACTTGCCACAGGCATAGTAATGTTTGGCTCCTATTGAAGATTAAGTAGCTCCTGTATTCTTTGCGGGAGCTGTTTTTTATTTTAAAGAGAGTGTAAAAAAGATAAAGACATGAATAATAAGACTAAGAGAAAAATTAATAAAATTGGCATTTTGACTTCAGGAGGAGATGCCCCCGGTATGAATGCAGCAATAAGGTCAGTTACACGTAGTGCAATAAAGAAAGGAATAAAGGTTATAGGTATCAGAAGAGGCTACCAAGGAATGATAGAAGGAGATTTTACCACATTGAGTACACGAAGTGTTAGCGGTATTCTTCATCAGGGAGGTACAATTTTAAAAACAGCCAGATGTAATGATTTTCGCACAGTCGAAGGACGAACTAAGGCATACGACAACCTGAAACTTCATGGTATTGATGCACTTGTGGTAATAGGTGGAGACGGAACTTTTACCGGAGCGCAGTTATTCACGCAAGAGACTGATATCCCGACAGTAGGAATGCCCGGCACTATTGATAATGACATGTATGGTACAGATTACACAATAGGACACGATACTGCCTTAAACACAGCAGTCGAAGCAATTGACAAACTAAAAGATACAGCACGTTCGCATGGGCGCATATTTATAGTAGAAGTGATGGGCAATGATGCCGGTGATTTAGCTCTTTATAGTGGGATTGCTTGTGGTGCCGAGGCTATCCTAATACCAGAGGTTGATGAAGATGATGATCTAGATAGATTTATAAGAAAAGGCATTAAGAAAAAGGAGACTAGTGGCATTATTGTCGTAGCTGAGGGCGATGAGCACGGAGGTGCTATTGCCGTAGCAGAGCGCGTAAAAAAGGAAAATCCAAAATTAGAGGTTCGCGTTTCAATCTTAGGACATATGCAACGAGGAGGTAATCCTACAGCTATAGATAGAATAATGGCAACAAGAATGGGTGTTGGAGCCGTAGATGCACTCCTAGATGATCAGAAAAGTATTATGGTTGGAATAAAAGACGGAGAGATTGTACATGTGCCATTCAATAAATGCGTTAAAGGCAAAAGAGAGTTCCCGATGGATCTTTACGAAATGAATAAAGAAGTAGTAGGAGAATAAAAAAAACAAGATGGAAGGAATATTTGCAAAAATTGACACGCCGAAAGGAGTGATATTAATAGAGTTGGAGTACGATAAGACTCCATTAACGGTAGCTAATTTTATCGGTTTGGCCGAAGGACAATTAGAAAATTCGTCCAAACCACAGGGTGAGCCGTACTATGATGGTTTAAATTTTCATAGGGTAATAAGCGTCGCTAATGGCGACGGACAAGATTTTATGATACAAGGTGGTTGTCCACAAGGAAGTGGAACCGGAGATCCGGGCTACAAATTCAGAGACGAATTTCATAAGGATTTAAAACATAGCGTGCCAGGTATATTATCCATGGCAAATTCGGGTCCAGCCACTAATGGAAGCCAATTTTTTATAACACACGTACCTACGCCTTGGCTTGATGGCAAGCATACAGTGTTTGGTAAAGTTGTTGAAGGCATGGATGTGGTAATGAAAATACTGCAAGGAGATAAGATAAATTCAATAACAATATTGAGGGAAGGAGATGCCGCCGAGGCCTTTGAAGCAAAGACAATATTTGAGACCGAAATAAAGGCTATTGCGGACAGAGAAAAACAAGAGATAGAAAGAGCAGAGAAAGAGATGGATAATCTTTCTCAGGGCTATGAGAAATCACCTTCTGGACTTAGATACAAAATATTACAAGTCGGAGATGGCGAACAAGCGAAAGCAGGACAAACCGTCAAAGTTCATTACCAAGGCAAACTTGGAGATGGTACACTTTTCGATTCTTCTTATAAAAGAGATCGCCCGATAGAGTTCCCTCTAGGGGCAGGTCATGTTATAAGCGGTTGGGACGAGGGTATATCTTTGTTAAAGGTTGGTGACAAGGCTCAGTTTGTTATTCCTCCCCACTTAGGGTATGGAGCTGCTGGTGCTGGTGGAGTTATTCCTCCCAACTCCGTTCTAGTATTCGACGTCGAACTTCTTGCTGTTAAATAGAATAAAAATAATTATATTAGAGGCTCAATTGCAAATGCAGTTGAGCCATTTTTATTAAAAGCAATTAGTCTTGATGACCAAGTTGGCCGACATAATAATCCCTTTGTCACTAAGCCGTTTGTATACTTACGAACTGTCAGACAAACAAATTAGCATAGCAAAGGCTGGGCAGAGAGTCGTTGTGCAGTTGGGGCAAAAGAAGTTGTATGTAGGAGTAATTTTCTCCCTTCGAGAAAGAGATAAAGCGGACTTGACAGAATACAAGCAAATTATTGATGTTATAGATGTCGAGCCTATCGTCAATGCCAAACAAATGCAATTTTGGAAGTGGATTTCCGATTATTATTGTTGCTCCTTGGGCGAAACAATGCGAGTAGCACTCCCTTCGGGCCTAAAGATGGAGAGCAAATCACGGCTTTATGCTAACGATACATTTACAGCAAGCAATACATTATCTGCTCAAGAAAAAGCTTTATGGCTGATAGTGTCTAACTGTCAAGGTCTAACCTTGCTAGATTTAGAGGCGCAGTACCCTAAGGGATTTACTGCCTCGATAATTAAAATATTGATAGAAAAAGAGGCGGTCTACCTTCAAGAGACAATGAGCAGCGGTGTAGAGGCACGCAAAGTACAGGTTGTTAAATTTGGAGATAAGATTCGTAGTGAAAAAGACATTGATGATGTCTTAAATTCATTAAGACGAGCCCCTCGTCAGAAAACAGTATTTGAGTTGTTCGTTTATCTACTAAATGAAAGAAATACAAAATACATTCCTAGAAGAGAACTCCTTGAGATATCTAAGTGTAGTAGTGCAATACTGAGAAATCTAGAGACTCAGAATTATTTGGCACAGCAAACTATAGACTATTGGGATACCATACAGACAAGGCGCAAAGAAGATATGGTGTTAATGGATTTATCATATTCTCAGAATGAGGCACTGATGAATATAAGAATGTCTTTTGAAAAGAAATCTGTAACACTGCTCAAAGGAGTAACTTCGAGTGGAAAAACAGAAGTATATACCCACCTTATAAAAGAGTATATTGATAAGGGAAAGCAAGTACTTTATTTTCTTCCCGAGATAGCACTTACTACACAAATAGTTGTGCGTTTAAAACAATTGTTTGGGAAAAAGGTCGGTGTCTACCACTCACGCTTTGTAGATTCTGACCGGATTGCTATATGGAAGGAGGTCTCCAAACCTTTAGACCATAGTCGATTGGATATTGTTGTCGGTACGCGGTCGTCAATTTTCTTACCTTTCAATGATTTAGGATTAATAATAATTGACGAGGAGCATGACCCCAGTTATAAGCAACAAGACCCAGCGCCGCGCTACAATGCTCGCGATGCTGCAATTGTCCTCGCAAAACAGTATGGAGCAAAAGTGATTTTAGGGACGGCAAGCCCATCATTTGAGACATTCGCAAATGCACAATGTGGTAAGTATGGCTTTGTCGAACTAAACGAACGCTACAAAGGAGTAGAGTTACCAGAAATTCTAATTGCAGATTTAAAGAGAGCATATAAACGCCGACAAGTGAAAGCTCATTTGTCTCCAGAATTGTATGATGCCGTTACCAATGCCTTAGATAGGGGTAAACAAGCAATCTTGTTTCAAAATAGAAGAGGATACTCATTGTTTTTCCAGTGCGGAAGTTGCGGGTGGATTCCGAAATGCAAAAATTGTGATGTTAGCCTGACTTATCACAAAGGCAGAAACAAGTTAGTGTGCCACTATTGTGGAAAGACTGAAGCTGTATTGCATAAATGTTTATCATGTGGAGAGCAGGTCAAGATGTTTGGCTTTGGAACCGAGAAAATAGAACATGAGATTAAAGAGCTATTTCCTGAGCGTACAGTAGAACGAATAGATATGGATATTTCAGGCTCCAAGGCTAGACTGAATCGAATCATAGAAGATTTTTCGGCAGGGAAAATCGACATATTGATAGGAACTCAGATGATTGCAAAAGGTCTTGATTTTAGCCATGTGCAAGTGGTCGGAGTTTTAAATGCAGACGCATCGCTGAACTTGCCAGACTTTCGCTCCTTAGAAAGGACATATCAACTTATAACGCAGGTTAGTGGTAGGGCTGGTCGTCGAGACCAACGGGGGACGGTCGTTATTCAAACAATGCAACCCGAACACCCTATATTTACACATCTCAAGAATGACAATTTTGATGCGTTCTATGTAGAGCAAATGTTGGAGCGAAGGATGTTTTCCTATCCTCCTTACTTTAGAATGATAAAAGTTATAATGAGAAGTAAGGATTTTAAGGTGTTGAATATATTTGCAGATGCTATAGCAGATAATTTGCGAGCTTCTCTATCCTGTATTGTGTTGGGCCCAGAATATTCTATAGTATCGAGGGTTCAGCTGTATTATAGAAAAGAAATCTGGCTAAAAGCAGCAAAAAATGAGAATATCGAGAAAATAAAAAGTATAGTTTTAGAGAGCCTAAATACAGTAAAACGAGAGAAAGGTTTCTCTACGATATTAACCCACCTCGATATAGACCCTTATTGAAAGCTGATAGAATATTGCTGGTATCTAGGAGTGTAGAGTAGTGAGATTGACTGACAGTTTGGAGTCAACATTTTTATACTAAAACGTAGTTTACTCTGTCGCTTGCACTTGACATATCCCATAATTATTTTTGCTATCTTTGCGACAGTAAATATACCGTGCCGTAATAGCCTGAGGTTGATAGCCGGACTGTAAACTTGTAAGTATATAGCTTTAGCGACTGCTGTCATTTTTTGCAATAAATAAGCACGAATAATAAAATCAGTAATGAGATATAAGCGATATGAATGACATATTAATAGTAATACTAATAGGCTTACTTGCTGGATTGTTAGGCGGTACACTTGGTATAGGAGGAGGCATACTTGTAATACCGGCTCTTGTAATGTTAATGGGTTTCTCGCAGCACGAGGCACAAGGCACTTCTATTGCCTTTATGATTCCACCCATCAGCTTATTGGCAGCTTATAATTATTGGAAAAGTGGATATGTCAATATTACTTATGCCGCAATAATAGCAACATGTTTCTTTGTGGGCTCTTATTTCGGATCACAAGTTGCAATATCGCTGCCAGAGGCTACGATGAAAAGAGTCTTTGGTGTTTTTATGCTTTTAGCCTCATTGAAATACATATTTGGGAAATGAAAGACCTTATTTACAATTTTACCGAGAGAATTTTTGAGGAGGTAGTCTCTGTTAGAAGACACCTACACAAACACCCAGAATTATCGTTCAAAGAAGAACAAACCTCCAAATATATCTGTTCAGAACTTGAACGAATGGGAATCTCATACCGCAAAGGTATCGCAGAATATGGAATTTTGGGAGTTATCGATACTGGGAGAGAAGGTAAGACAATAGCTTTGCGTGCAGATATGGATGCACTCCCTATACAAGAATCTCTTGATAGAGAGTATCATTCGGTGAATGATGGTGTTATGCATGCGTGTGGACATGATGTGCACAGTGCTAACCTATTGGGTGTAGCACGTGTGATAAACGAGATTAAGTCAGATCTCGTAGGAAAGGTACTCCTAATATTTCAGCTGGGAGAGGAGTCTTTCCCCGGAGGAGCAAAGCTGATGCTTGATGACGGGCTATTTAGAGAACACAGCCCCGACCTTATAATTGGCATGCACGTTTTTCCCGAGTTAGATGCAGGAAAGGTGGGGTTCAGATCAGGTATGTATATGGCATCAGGAGATGAGATACACATCAAGATTAGTGGCAAGGGAGGTCATGCCGCACTTCCCGACAAATTGACCGATACTGTTTTGGCAAGTGCCAACATAGTAACATCATTACAGCAAGTGGTTAGTAGAAATGCCCCACCGGCAGTGCCGTCAGTATTGTCATTTGGCAAATTCATAGCAAATGGGGCTACTAATATTATTCCTGACGAAGTTGATATTTCAGGGACGTTTAGGACAATGAATGAGCAGTGGAGAGCAATAGCAAAGGAGCGTATTGCTAGTGTTGCCAAGTCTGTGGCAGCAGCGCATGGCGTTGATTGTGACTTGAAGATAAATCATGGTTACCCATTTCTGGTAAATGACGAGAACGGTACAATGTGGTCTGTTTCACAAACGCAAGAAATTATTGGTAAAGACAACGTTGTGCCCCTAGATATTAGGATGACATGCGAGGATTTTGCATACTATTCACAGCAGTTTCCCGCAGTATTTTTTAGACTAGGTACAAAAAATCCGAATACAGAGACTGTACGTTCATTGCATACATCAGATTTTGACATTGATGAAAATGCTCTTTTGACAGGTGTTAGAACAATGTCGTGGTTGGTATATAAATATCTAAAAGGTTAGTTAAATGGAGTTTATCTTAGATACTAAGCACAGCGAAGATGCATTTAAGCAGATTCTTAAAGATATTCCTAAGTATAAGAATGGTGAGGTTGTAAGACAAATGCAAGATTTGGGCGTTGAGTTCAAACATAATTATGGAGTGTCATTGCCGACACTTAAAAAAATGTCAGCCCAATACCCCAAAGACCATATATTAGCACTCAAATTGTGGAACAAGCAGTGGCGCGAAACAATGATACTAGCTACGATGCTAGACGACAGTACTAAAGTTACCGAGGAGCAAGTTGACTATTGGATAAAAAGTGCCAACTCTATCGAGCTTGCAGGGTGCATGTGCCAATATTTGATGGTTGATTTACCTTTCTCGTATGCAAAAGCATTTGAATGGTGTAGGGGAAAGAAATTTATAGTGAAATATGCAGGCGTGGTATTGATTGGGCGTTTGGCACTTGTTGATAAAGAGGCAATTGATGACATGTTTGAGCCTTTTTTTGAAATGCTAATTCCTTTGGCAAAAGACAGTAACCTTTATAGACCCTTGTTTGACTCGCTTGAAAAACTGTCCAGACGGAGTCAGTATTTACAAGGTCTTGTAATTTATCATTGCAAAGGTATAGGAGACTCTACAACGAATGAAAATTGCATAAAATTGATGAGAGAGTTAATCTCATTCTTGAGTGCCGACAATTAGGAGAGAGTAGTCTTTAGAACTAGAACCGTAGCATAAACAGCTATCCCTTCTTCTCTGCCAACAAATCCTGTTTTTTCAGATGTTGTTGCCTTTATAGAAATCTGAGACAAATCAGAGTTTGTACACTCTGCTAGTATTCTCTCCATATCCGGAATAATAGGGTTAAGTTTTGGTCTTTCTGCACATATTGTAATATCAGCGTTGCCCAAAGAATATCCCTTGTCTATTATCAGTTTGTAAGTGTTTTTTAGCAGTATTGTGCTATCTATATTTTTGAACTTCACATCATTATCAGGGAAATGAAATCCTATATCTCTAAGTTTTAAGGAGCCTAGCAAAGCATCGCATAAAGCATGTATGACAACATCGCCGTCCGAATGAGCAACAGTGCCAAGCTCGTGAGGTATACTAACACCTCCCAAGACCAATGTTTCGTCTTTAGCAAGTCGGTGCATATCATATCCAAAACCTATTCTAATCATGCTTTGTTTTTTAAAGACCCAAAATCAAATGCTAATGTAAATCTGAGAGTGTTTGCCAACGGATTATTTTCCTTAATAGCGACTAAATAAGAAAAATCTAGATTAAGAGAGCCAATTGCGACACCTGCACCGATTGTTATGTGTTGTTTATTTCCTGCTTCCGGAGATTCGTAAAAATATCCAGCTCTCATTGCAAACTGTTCATTATATACATACTCAGTGCCAATACTTGTGGTTATTTCTTTAAATATGCTGATATCATTCTTTGTGTTAGAAATTAGAAGTTTGTTAAACTCGAGTCCTATACTTAAATGATTTAGAGAGCCAAAGTTGCAGGCGTAATTAGTGCCAATCCCAATATTCGAAGGAAGATAGTGGCTGCTTGCTCCATTGCTGTATGAAATTTTACTGCCAATATTAGATATACTCATCCCCACAGAAAAGTTCTCGCCGTATTTTATATTTTCACTATTCGTGTTGTAATAAAAACCAATATCTGTCGAGAATGCATTGCCCGGGTATGAGTTTTCAACAGAAAGACCAGCACTTGATCTTATGTATCTGAGTGCAATTCCTCCAGAAAAGTGTTCGGATAACAACATGTAGTAGCCTACATCAAAGGCAAACTCATAAGGGTTTTCTTCACCAATAGGAATGTTATTGTCGTTGGTCAATTTGAAATCGCCCAGGGTAAAATATCTTATAGATGCGCTAATGCCCTGCTTGTCATTAATTTTGTAATATCCGGCTAAATAAGCAAGGCTCATGTCGTTAGAGATATTTTTGAGCCATGGCGAATACGACAACGAAACTCCTCCGCTAGATTTAGTGAACGCATATTTCGACAAATTATGAGCTTGAGAATTTATGTCCGGAGAGCTTGCTATACCTAAATCTCCCATTCCTCCTGCTCTTGAGTCTGGTGAAATAGTTAGAAAAGGTACTGCTGTTGTTACGCCTACAGATCCGTCGGTTAATATTTGGGCATGGAGACTAGCAGCCATACAAAAAATAGGTAAAATCAATGCTGAGGAAATAACAATTCTTCTCATTATACTTTGTCTTGTATCACTGACAACGACCGTTTGTAGTCAATTATTGTGTTGCGACAAAGGTAAAACAAATACTGGAATAAAGCTAGTCCTCTTATTTTGTTTAATGATTGATGGTGTGTAATAGCTTGCTTTTGAGTTGTATATGCATGAATGAAGTTCTTGTCTATGATTCTTGTTGATATTTTGTCTAATAAAAATAACCAGACTGCAATAAAATAAAATATACTTAGTTATATTTGTAGTCAAATAATATTATATACTGTTATGAATTTGAGGTTTTTGATTCTTATTGCAATTACACTTGCTATGTCGTCAATGACAGGATGCAAATCATTTGGTAAAAAGAAAGCGTCGTCCACAACCGGCTGGAAGTACAACGACCCGGATAATGGAGGATTTCAGTATAGAGCAGGCTACAACCAGCCTACTGGTCCTGGTTTAGTATTCATCGAAGGAGGGACTTTTTACATGGGACGAAGCGAAGAAGACGTGATGTTGAAATGGAACAATGTTCCGCGAAGGGTTTCTGTCAATTCGTTTTATATGGACGAGACCGAGGTTAGAAATATCGACTATAAAGAGTATTTGTATTGGATAGGAAGAGTATATCCTGATGATGTGGCGTATTATGAGCGTGCTCGTCCCGACTCTTTGGTATGGCGTAGCGATCTCGCATATAATGAGCCATATGTTCGTAGTTATTTTTCTCATCCGGCATATGCCGAATATCCGGTGGTTGGTGTTTCGTGGGAACAAGCGGTAGAATATTGCAAATGGCGTACCGACAGGGTTAATGAACATATGTTGGCTAACGAGGGGATTATCGAAATGAATGGTGAACAAAGTGGCGAAAACACATTCACAACAGATGCCTATACAGCAGGAAAGTACAATCCGACAGAAGGAAGAAAGTCTATTGTTGGCGCAGATGGAAACACTAGGAGAGCAACTGTTGCTGACGGATACATGAACGAGGATTATAGACTGCCGACAGAGGCAGAGTGGGAATATGCAGCCTTGGGAGTTTTAAGTGAAGACGAGCTTATTAGTGATAGGAACTTGTATTCTTGGACAGGATCTAATCTTAGAGTTTCTAAGGGTAGACGAAAAAACAGGGGAAATATGCAAGCTAACTTCGTGAGAGGACGTGGAGACTATATGGGAATAGCCGGAGACTTGAACGATGGAGGTGCAATCCCGATTGATGTTTCTTTAGGTACACCAAATCAATTTGGATTGTACAATATGTCAGGAAATGTAAATGAGTGGGTTTTAGATGTATATCGAGCAACAAGCTTCTCGGATATTGATGAGTTCCAGCCGTATCGAGGTAACGTTTTTACTGATGTACAAAAAACGGAAAGCGGAGAACTTGTTTTCGATGAGCATAACAGATTAAAACTCGACACTATTAAGGACGCAAGGAACTTTAGGGATGGAGATGCTCTGTCTCAGATTGTCAAGGGTGGAAACTGGCTAGATGCTGAAAGCAATGCAAATACATCCACAATGTATGTCCAGTCAGAGGGAGCAAGACTTATGTCGTCTACCATAACAGACAATGCACGGGTTTATAAAGGAGGTTCGTTCATGGATAGAGCCTATTGGCTAGTGCCTGGCACACGAAGGTACTTAGAGCAAACAGAAAGCCGAAAAGACATAGGATTTAGATGTGCTATGACACGAATGGGGGCGGTAACGCAAACGAAAAAGAATAGCAAGAAAATAAAGTAAACAGATGAAACAAGCCATGAGAACTTGTTCTCATCATACGAGAATGATTATCTTGGCAAGATACACCTGTCCGTCAACTAGGCAGGCGTGGCAATAGAAAAGATAAAATATAAGTATATGAAAAAGACATTTGTTTTAGATACAAACGTATTGCTACACGACTATGAGTGTTTAGATAAGTTTGAAGACAATGATATAGTTATCCCAATTTGCGTGCTTGAGGAACTTGACAATTTTAAAAAAGGACAAGACCTTTTAAATTACCAAGCTCGCCATTTTGTGCGAGTTTTAGAAGATCTTATTGGAGATGAATTATTTGAGGGAGGAGTGTCGTTAGGCGAAAACAAGGGCAAATTAAGAGTCGAAATCAACATTCCCAAGTCAGACCTTATCTTAAATGCTTTTAAAGAGAATACTGCAGATCATAAAATACTGGCGACTGCCGAAAAGCTCCTAAAAGATAACGATGAATCGGTTATTCTTGTAACAAAGGATATAAATTTGCGATTGAAAGCAAAAGCCTTAGGAATACCATCTCAGGACTATAAAAATGATAAAGTAAAAGATATTTCTCTACTAGAAAACTCATTCTCCGAAATAGCCGTGGAAGACAATTCTATTGTAGAAGAGCTCTATGACAAGCATGAGGTGTCAGCAGACAAAATTTCTGAAGAGGGGACACTAGAGAGCAATCAGTTTGTGCTGCTCAATGGGCAGTCGGATGCTTTAGGAATTTATAATAAAAGTAGAAATCTCATTAAACTTGTTGAGTCGCATACGGCTTACGGGATAAAACCTCGCAATGCAGAGCAGAAATTCTGCTTGGAAGTATTGCTAGACCCAGACATTAAGTTAGTGTCTATATCCGGAAAAGCAGGTACCGGAAAAACATTACTATCGCTAGCGGCAGCAATATCTCAACATGAGCGATATGATCAGATACTTCTTGCAAGACCTACAATGGCACTGAGCAATAAGGATTTAGGTTTTCTTCCTGGGAATATAAAAGAAAAGATGGATCCATATGTGCAGCCACTGTTTGACAACTTGGGCGTAATTAAAAAGAATTTTAATCTGAAATCCCAGGAATATGCAAAAATACAGGAGTTGCAAGACGATGATAGGCTCGTTATTACTCCTTTGGCATATATTAGAGGGCGCTCGCTGTCAAATGTGTATTTTATCATTGACGAGGCGCAGAATCTTTCTCCTCACGAGGTGAAAACTATTATAACAAGAGCAGGAGAGAATGCTAAGCTAGTTTTCACCGGTGATATTCACCAGATAGATTCACCCTATTTAGATATTGAATCTAACGGGCTTTCATATTTAGCAGAACGAATGAAAGGACAGGAGCTATTTGCACATGTTAACCTAGTGAAAGGAGAACGTAGCGAACTAGCTGAGTTAGCAAGTAATTTGTTATAGATCTTTAGCTCTTGATTTTGATATACTTTAGGGTTTCTAGCGGAAACCCTTTGTGTGTGCAGGAATATATCTTTTCGAGGAGACATCAATATGTCTTGTTGCTTTAGATTTTCCAAATGTTATGCAAATCCGAATTTTATATTAACTTTGCGGCAATTATAGACAAAATAATAAGTAATGAAGAGATTTTTTGTACTCAATTTGTTAGCTGTGTTACTCTTGTTCACAGGAGTTTCAAAGGCGCAAATTCAAAACCCCGTTTCTTGGACTAAAAGTGTAGAGAAAGTTGACGGGAATGTTTATAGATTAGTTTTTAAAGCTAAAATCGAAGATGGCTGGAAGATCTATGCCACCGAGGATATGGATGGTCCCATAAAGACCTCTATAAACTTCGAGGGAGTGGACGGATTCAGTGTCGTCGAAGGTTCGCTAACTACTATTCCTAAGGCCGAATGGCATAATGATCCTGTTTTTGAAGCCGAAGTCGGATATTTTAAGAAAGAGGTAACTATAACTCAGGACGTAAAAGTAGATAAAAGCACAACAATCACTGGATATGTACAATCACAGGCTTGTAACAATAGCACATGTATAGCTCCAAAGGATGAAGAGTTTTCATTCAAAGTTACGGTTGATGGTTCTGGCAGTACATCTCAAGCAAATGAGGTCGCATCCTCAGGCGAACAGTCCACACCTATTGTTGGGAGCAATAAATCCAATGCTGCTCAGGATGCAGCGTCTGAGTCTTCTGCGTCTGGCGAAATACCCATGCCGGAGACTGTTAAGGCATACTATGAAAGAGCCGGAGAAACTAAAGAAGAAGGACGCAGTCATTGGGGATTATTTCTCTTGAGTTTTGTAGGTGGTCTTGTTGCCTTGCTGACACCATGTGTATTTCCAATGATTCCGGTAACAGTTAGTTATTTTACTAAAAAAGCAAGCACGGCATCTAAGGGTATTCGTGATGCGGTAATTTATGGTTTGTCTATAATCTTTATATATGTAGTTATAGGGGTTGCGATAACTGTAATTTTTGGTTCTGACACCCTAAATGCAATGTCAACAAACCCGATATTCAACATTATATTTTTCTTGTTGTTTGTTGTATTTGCCTTATCATTTTTTGGTGCATTCGAGTTAGTACTTCCGTCGTCATGGATAAATAAAGCTGACAAACAGTCTGATAGAGGTGGTTTTATTGGAATATTCTTTATGGCATTTGTCTTGGCATTAGTTTCATTTTCATGCACCGGACCTATTGTCGGTCCATTGTTAGTAGAATCTTTCTCTGGTGGATTTATAGCACCGGCAATAGGAATGTTTGGATTCTCACTCGCATTGGCAATCCCGTTTACGCTTTTTGCGATTTTCCCTAGTTGGTTAAACTCTCTCCCCAAGTCTGGAGGCTGGATGAACTCTGTAAAAGTAGTTCTAGGCTTTATCGAACTGGCATTTGCGTTTAAATTTCTATCGAATGCCGATTTAGTATTGCAGGCTCACTTGCTAGAGCGTGAAGTTTTTCTTGCAATATGGATTACTATTGCAGTCTTGTTGGGAATGTATTTACTCGGAAAAATTAGATTTCCTCACGACTCGCCTCTTGAAAAGGTCAATACATTTAGGGTTATCTTAGCGATATTGTTTTTCTCGTTGGCAGTTTATATGCTTCCCGGACTTAATGGAGCAAAACTTAAAATACTAGCTGGTTTCCCTCCGCCTATCACTTACAGCGAGAACTATGTAGCCGATGCATCTAATGTTCCGGTAGGAGCTCATATGGGAGCAGGAGGTGTTACATACTTTGATGACTATGAGGCAGGTATGAAGTATGCTATTGCCAATAAGATGCCTGCAATGATAGACTTTACAGGACATGCATGTGTGAATTGCAGAAAGATGGAAACAAATGTTTGGACTGACACAAGAGTGTCTGACATTCTGAGAAATGAATTAGTAGTCATTTCTTTATATGTTGATGAGCGGACAAAACTAGAAAAGACTTATGAGTCAGAGGTGAATCCGGGCACTAAGATAAGAACCGTAGGCAATAGGTGGTCAGAATTTCAGCACAAGTATTTCGAAACAAATGAACAACCTTATTATGTTCTGTTGGACAACAATGGGAAATGGTTGGGCGACAAGATAAACATGACTGATGGGGCAGAGCCTTATTTGGAATGGTTGAACAAAGGGCTAGACGAATTTAAGAAAAAATAGAAGAATGTCAATTCCTTTGGCAGAGAGATTGCGTCCAACATCGTTGGATACATATATCGGACAACAGCACCTTGTAGGAAAGGGTGCTGTTGTTCGTAATATGATAGAGAACAACAACCTTTCGTCTATTATACTGTGGGGACCTCCAGGAGTCGGTAAAACAACATTAGCTAAGATAATAGCAAATACACTAAACCGCCCGTTTTATACGCTTAGTGCAATAAACTCCGGTGTTAAGGATGTTAGGGATGTTATTGCAAAATCAAAGAGTAGCACCTTCTTTAATGCCCTTAATCCGATTCTATTTATAGACGAGATACACAGGTTTAGCAAGTCCCAGCAAGACTCATTGCTTGGTGCCGTTGAGGATGGAACTGTTACATTGATTGGAGCGACTACTGAAAATCCATCATTTGAGGTTATTTCGCCATTGTTGTCCAGAGCACAGGTGTACATTTTAAAGTCATTGACAAAAGATGAGTTAAATTCTCTCCTAGATTTAGCATTAAATACAGATAGCATTCTCCGAAGAAAACAGATTGAGGTTAAGCAGGTGGACGCATTGTTCCGCTTCTCTGGAGGTGATGCGCGCAAATTGCTGAATATCTTGGAAGTTGTTGTGAACTCTCAGAAAGAAGAGCCAATTATTATTAGCAACGAGATAGTTGCAGATGTTCTTCAAAATAGCATGTCGCAATACGACAAAAGTGGAGAAATGCACTATGATATTATCTCTGCCTTTATTAAGAGCATCCGAGGTAGCGACCCAGACGCTGCAGTATATTGGTTAGCAAGGATGTTAGTAGGAGGCGAAGATTTAAAGTTTATAGCTAGGCGAATGCTCATATTGGCAGCCGAGGATATCGGATTGGCAAATCCCAACGCTCTATTGCTGGCACAGAGCACCTTTGACGCAATACATAAAATAGGCATGCCCGAGGCTAGAATAATCCTGTCAGAGTGTGCCATATATCTAGCAACGTCGCCCAAAAGCAACTCTGCCTACACCGCAATAAACAGAGCAATAGACGAAGTCAATAAAAGTGGAGATTTGCCTGTGCCTTTGCATCTGAGGAATGCCCCGACATCTCTAATGAAAGAACTGAACTATGGCAAAGGCTATAAATATTCGCATGAATATGAAGGCAACTTTGTCGAGCAACAATTTTTGCCTGACGAAATAAAACGACTACAATTTTATGAGACAGGGCGCAATGTGGTAGAGTCAAAGATGAGAGAGCGTATGAATACATTATGGACAAGTAAAAATCCGGATAAAGAAGGCTCAAACTAGCAAAAAAAATACTATTTTTGAAGCCGAATTTCAATACAAGAATATGGGTAGAGCATTTGAATATAGAAGAGCAGCAAAAGAAAAACGTTGGGATAAGATGTCTAAGATATTTCCCAAATTGGCACGGACTATTACTATGGCTGCAAAAGAGGGTGGAGCAGACCCCGAGATGAATGCTAAGTTGCGTACGGCTATTCAGAACGCAAAGGCACAGAACATGCCAAAGGACAATATCGACAACGCCATAAAAAGGGCAGCTGGCAAGGACGCTCTTGATTTGTCAGAGATAGTGTACGAAGGCAAAGGTCCACATGGAGTGTTGGTAGTTGTTGAATGTGCAACCGACAATACAACAAGAACTGTGGCCAATGTGAAATCATATTTTAACAAAGCCGGTGGAGGTCTGGTAACATCCGGACAACTTGACTTCATGTTCTCGCGCAAGGCGGTATTCGAGATAGAAAAATCAGAATCTTTGGATATTGAGGAATTAGAGTTGGAGTTGATTGATGCAGGACTAGAGGAGATTGATTCTGAAGGAGAGTATATAGTCTTGTATGCAGATTATACAGATTTTGGAACACTTGGCAAAGCCCTTGAGGATAAAGGTGTTGAAGTAACCAAGGCAAATCTTCGACGGCTACCGACAACTCCGGTTGAGTTTTCAGAGGAACAGCTAGAAGAAATAGAAAAAATGCTGGACAAAATAGAAGACGATGACGACGTGCAGGATGTATTTACTAATATACTGTAACGAGATGCTTGTTAATCGCTTGTGTAGTCTGTGTCGATAAAAAATCGGTACCCGGTTCCGTGTACATTCTCAATTCTGACATTTGGTGCATTTTTAAAATAACGACGAGTTTTTGATATAAAAACATCAAGACTTCTGCTAAGTATATCGTTGCTTGTTTCCCACACCTCTTCAAGAATTTCCTCGCGAGAGAGAATTCTGTTGGGGTTCTTCATAAGATAGCTTATGAGGGATGTTTCCTTAAAAGTCAGGTTGTGTACTGTATTGTTGGTAATAAGAGTTCGATTATTAGTGTCTAATTTTACCCCTTTTACATACGCCTCCTCACTTATTCCCTTCGTGATTTTACTCCGTTTAAGGAAAATTTCTATTTTTAGCAAAAGCTCTTCTATGTCGAAGGGCTTTGTTAGGTAGTCGTCTCCTCCAATCCGTAGTCCTTTTAGCTTGTCTTCTTTGAGTTGGCGGGCAGTTAGAAAAATTATTGGCGTATTCTTGTCCTTAGATCGAATCTGTCGGGCAAGGTCAAACCCATCAATCTTTGGCAACATTACATCTAGGACAACAAGACAGGGTTTAGAAGTGTAGAATAAGTCAATGCCCTTCTGTCCGTCAGTTGCAGAATATACATCATAACCCTTGTCAGATAATACATCCGAGATGAGAAAATTGAGAGTCTCATCGTCCTCTATAAGTAATATTTTTTCCATTCTATTTGTTTGTTGTAATGTAAATATAGAAAATAGTTCCAATATTCGGAGTGCTTTCGACTCTAATCTTCCAGTTATGGTATTTTACAACTTTCATTACATATTCCAATCCTAAACCAAAGCCCTTTACATTGTGTACGTCACCCGTCGGAACTCTGTAAAAACGCTTAAATATCTTTCTGATATCTTTTTTTTCTATTCCTATGCCATTATCCTCAATTCGCAGTATTATCTCCTTTTTGTACTCTGTTGATATACTTATGCTTGCAAGCGCCTCTGACTTGTACTTTATCCCGTTGTCAATGAGATTTATCAATAAGTGTTTTGTGTGATTTCTATCGCAAACAACCATTGGTATATCACCGGGAGTAAAATTAAAAACGGTATTCTTGCTAGATATGTTTTGTGCAAATTCTTCTATTGTCTCTGTAATTAATTGATTTATGTCCACCTCAGAAGTGCTTAACTCCATTTTTCTGTTTGATTGCGCATGTAGAAGTATATTTTCGACCAATTGCTCTAATTTCTCAGATTGTTTGGTAATGATGTCAGTATATTGTTCCGTATTAACTGTCTGGCTGCCGGAGGTCTTTCTTTTTATTACGTCAGAGGCAAGTTTTATGTTTGCTATTGGGGTTCTAAACTCGTGTGTCATGTTGTTGACAAAATGCTTCTGACTATCGTTAAGCTGCTTTTGTTTTATCATTATGCTAATTATAATTGTAAATAAGGATATTACAACGATTAGAAGTATGGTGAAGATTGTCCATAGCCTTATATTTGGACTAAAAAGCGGATCTCTGTGGTTAAAGTTAACTAAGGCACAATACTCATGACTGAATGTAAATGGAGGACTTTGCTCACCAATATACTTAAAATTACTGTTCTCTAGGTCAAATATTGACATACTAAGTTTTCCGGTATTGCAGTCGTACAATCCGTAAGTGTAACTTATATTCAGTCCCGAAATAGTAAACTCCTCCTTTAGATAGTGCTCAAACAGGTCTTTATTTATTGGAAAGTCGACATGTATGGTGTATACATTTCGCAGAGATTTTTCTACTCCTGTAAATTTGAAATTTATATACGTCTGAGTGCTGTCAACACGATTGTTGTATTCGTATAGATTCTGACCTACTTTTTGTAGAGCCAGGCTTACTGTTTCGTTAAATTGTGATTCGCTTTGATCGTAGGAACTCTTAAACAAATAATATTGTGTAGTGATAATTCCAATTATAATTGCCGATACAATTATAAATATATATCGATTAGTGTTCATTCGAGTCTTTGTTTTAAATTACAAACAGACCTAAGCGATTTATTGTATCTTTCTTACCTTCATAGACTTTAGAGCGGTGTCGCTCTTTATTGTTACTATGTATAGTCCCGGTTTTAAGCTGGATATATCGAAAGTCAAAGTGTTTGTGTCGAAGTCTGAAATGTAATGCTCCCCTAAATTTGAAACTTGTTGCCCTAATAGGTTAAAGACAAGAATATTTATATTTCTAGACCTTGTCGTAGAAATTTCGATGTTGAGTTCTGAGCGAACAGGATTTGGATACAAACTCTCTATAGTGATAGATTTGTCTTGAGGGTCATTACTTGCAATTGAGGATAAATTCTTTATAGGTGTTTTATTGTAATCTGAGGCACGAAGATCCTTGCCTGTATATACAAGCAGTAACATTAGCCATACTACAAAAAATAATAAACCTCTTTTCATAGAAACCAATTTATACCATTGCGTATCCCTTTAATACGTCAATTTGTTCGTACAGGGGTAATTAATTGATAATTACCCCTTGTAGACTAGCCCTAGTCTTCTGGTGAAATTGCTTCCACAGGGCAAACCTCAGCACAACTCCCACAGTCAGTGCAGGCATCTCCGTCGATAACATAGATATCGCCTTCAGAGATTGCATCTACTGGACACTCGTCAATACAAGTACCACAAGCAGTGCAGTCATCAGAAATTAAATAAGCCATAATAATTAATTTTACGAACGTTAATAACAATGCAAATGTAATCAATTTATTAGACATCATTCAAATATTTAGTTTTTTTCTGACATCGATGATTAATTATTTACATTATTTGGTCGGGATATTCGATAAATAATCAATAGATTTTACTATTTTTGTAGTTCTTAAATAATAGTGAAATGCAGTTAAATATAAAGCATGGTAAAGGTAAGAGCGAAGAGCTGTCGATACATATACGTAAGAAAATCGAAAGTTTAGACTTCCTTTCTAAGCCCATAACTAGTTTTAGTCGCATAGAGAGCAAGATAAAAGATGGAGACATTGTAGAAGCATATACATCAACAGGCTTGTCATTGTTAACGATATGTCCGGAAAGCGCAGAGGAGCTGCGCAATCTGGGAGCAAAGCTGTTCTCTTGTCTTAACGATAAATCTGTTAGTTCGTGCAACTTGTATATTGACGGAGGCATCAGCGAAGTTAAATGCGTATTATTTGGGATGCTATCTTCAGCTTACTTGTTTGATAAATATAAAACAGTCGAAAAGCAAGAGCCGGAGTGTGATGTATACGTGTCAGGTATTGACGTAGATAGAGTTATGTCGGAATTGGCACCTATCTTAAAAGGAGTGTCAGTAACAAGAGATTTGGTAAACGAGCCATACAATAAATTGGACGTAGCTAAATTTTGCAACAGGGTATCCTTGTTGGGCGAAGAATGTGGATTTGAAGTCGAGATACTTGGCAAAAAACAAATAGAAAGCCTTAAAATGGGAGGCCTATTGGGTGTTAATAAAGGAAGTGTTAATCCTCCGGCATTCATAATATTGAAAATAGATGGAGACAAAAACAAGAGCAATGCTCCCGTTGTACTTGTCGGAAAAGGAGTGATGTTTGACACTGGCGGACTTAACATAAAGACTCCGTGGAAGTACATGTACGACATGAAATCTGATATGGGTGGTGCAGCCACAGTTGTTGGTGCTTTTGTGTCGATGGCAGAAATGGGAGTTAATAAAAATGTTATAGGTCTGTTGCCATTAACAGACAACAGACCCGGTGGCGAAGCCATGACCCCGGGAGATATTCTTACTATGCATAGTGGCAAGACGGTAGAGGTGCTAAACACCGATGCTGAAGGACGGCTGATATTGGCAGACGCATTGAGCTTTGCCAATAGATACAAGCCTAGTTGCGTTATTGATTTGGCAACACTTACTGGTTCTGCAGTAATGACTTTTGGACATTTTGCATCAGCAATCATGAGCAAAGATGCGAATATTTTAAGAAAAATTAAGCGAGCAAGCGAAAAGACAGGAGAACGAGTAGCAGAATTGCCTTTGTGGGATGTATATGGCGAAGCATTAAAATCAGATATTGCAGATATCAAGAATCTTGGAGAGCCTGAGGGAGGAGCTATAAGCGCAGGGAAATTTCTCGAGTTTTTTACAGACTACCCTTGGATGCATATAGATATTGCCGGTACTGCATATCTGCCTAAAAAATGTGGATACAGACCATGCGGAGGAACGGGTGAAATGGTGCGAACTCTGATAGAGTTTGTTGTTGATGAGACCGATTAGCCTCGCGCTTTGCAGAGCTAGGGTAGAGCCTTGTATTTAGCCTTAAATAAGGGTGTTCTGTGTATATAGCTAGACACAATAACATCAGAAAAAAACGGATATTATATAAGTAATCGTAGATAAAAAATGGAAGAACAAAAGAAAATAAGGGTGGGAATCACCTCTGGAGATATTAACGGTATTGGGTATGAGGTTATACTAAAGACTTTAGATGAAAAAGAAATATTAGAGTTTTGTACTCCTGTTATCTACGGATCGGCCAAAGCAGCTTCGTACTATAAGGATATTCTAGACTGTAAACGTCTTTACATTAATAGTATTAGTTCTGCTAATAATGTGGACGACAGTAAGATAAACCTTGTAAACGTAAACGATAGCTCGGTAAAAGTCGAGCTGGGGCAGATGACAGAGCAGGGAGGTAAAGCCTCGTTTGAGTCATTAGAAAGCGCAGTGTCAGACCTAAAGGCAGGTGTTATAGATGCTGTTGTTACTGCACCTATATCAAAAGAGAGCATTCAAAAAAGTGGTTTCAAATATAGTGGGCATACCGAGTACTTTGCCGATAATTTTGGCAACGATTCTTATATGATGTTCATGGTTAGCGATAGCTTAAAAATCGGCTTTGTTACAAGTCATGTCTCATTAAAGGATGTGTCAAAGAACATCACAAAAGAAGCTATAGTAGAAAAGCTGAGAATAATGTCAGACACCTTGTTGCGCGATTTTTCTAGAAGGAAGGGGCGCATTGCAGTATTGTCTCTAAACCCTCATGCCGGAGAAAATGGCATTTTGGGCAATGAGGAAAACGATATTATTATCCCTGCGATTCAGGAAGCATCAAGCAAAGGCATAAATGCCTTTGGACCATACTCTGCCGACGGTTTTTTCGGCTCTTCGGTGTATCGAAAATTCGACGCCGTATTGGCAATGTATCATGATCAAGGCTTGCCCGTGTTTAAACTGTTAAACTTTGGTGCAGGGGTGAATTATACGGCAGGATTGGAGATAATAAGAACGTCTCCGGTTCATGGAACGGCATTCGATATTGCAGGTAAAAACGAAGCTGATGAGAGTTCTTTTAGGAATGCCCTGTATCTAGCAATAGATACATATCGAAATCGAAAAGCATTCGATGAGATTAGCGCGAATCCGGTAAAGAGCTTTAATGTACAGAATAATAGTAGACGAGATCCAAGTGTAGATGAGCTGAGAGAAGTACACCAAGAGTAAAATGAAATTTGGATATGTATGATTTTTTAGAAGGCCGATTAGCAGAAGTTGTTCCTACCTATGTTGTGCTTGATATAGGAGGTGTAGGTTATTTACTGCAGATATCTCTATCTTGCTATTCCGAGATAAATGGAAAGAAAGAAGCCAAGCTATATACGCATCTCCATGTGCGCGAGGATGTGATGCAACTATATGGCTTCTATAAAAAAGAGGAGCGGGAGATGTTTCGGCTACTTATATCCGTTAGTGGAATCGGTACAAACACTGCAATTTTGATGCTGTCAGGTTTGA
This sequence comes from Bacteroidales bacterium, assembly GCA_047975005.1. GTDB lineage: Bacteria > Bacteroidota > Bacteroidia > Bacteroidales > Prolixibacteraceae > JBKEAJ01. The sequence continues at coordinate 71,725 of JBKECW010000075.1, forward strand.
GTATTGATGAAATTAAACATTCCGTTCTGACAGATGATGTCGGTCTTATTGTTAGAGTGAAAGGATTGGGACAAAAGACAGCACAGCGTCTGATATTGGAATTGAAAGATAAGGTAGGAAATATTTGTTCCGACTCCGATGTGGCAGGTGCGCAGAAAAAACAGCTTAAAGGCAATACTATTAAAAACGAAGCGTTATCAGCATTGGAGATGTTGGGATTTAATAAAAAAACAGGGGAGAAGGCCCTCGATAAGGTTTTGCAAAAGAATCCCAATTTGGGAGTCGAGGATATGATTAGGGACGCATTGAAATTGTTATAAACAAGAATAATAGTTTGGGAAAGTATTTACATTTATTAAATTTAGTAGTAATTCTATATTTATTGGGATTGCTACCGGTATCTGCCCTTGTAGCACAAAGCATAGGTGATACGACAAATTTGGTATATCCTTTTGATGATCAGTCGGAACACGGTCTGCCAAGATTAGAGGACAAGTCGCCTCTGAAGTTGCATAATCCTGAAAATATAAAATACGAATGGAAGTATGACATCGAAACAGGTCAGTTTGTTCTTTATCAAAAAATAGGCGAATTTTACTATAGAGCTCCTCAAGTTCTTGACAAGAAGGAATATTTAGATTATGACTTCAAGCAAACAATGAGGCAATACTGGAAATCCAGATCAATGGCAAGGGATGTTAATGAAACCAGTTTAGGACTTATTCCCTCATTAAATGTCAATAGTGAACTTTTTGAAAAAGTGTTTGGTAGCTCAATTATAGAAATTAAGCCACAGGGCTATGTAGAGGCTAGCCTGGGATACCAGATAAACCGTCGCGATGACCCCCAAATTGAAGAGCGACTGCGGCGAGTAGGGCTTTTTGATTTTGACCAAAATATCAACCTCTCCGTAACTGGCAACATTGGCGATAGAATTAGTCTTGGTATGAACTTTAATACAGAGGCTTCTTTTGACTTTGAAAATAGAATGAATATCAATTATGAAGGCGACGAAGATCAGATAATCCAGAATATCGAGGCCGGTAATGTATCTATGCCTCTCTCGGGGAGCCTTATCCAAGGAGGAGCCAATTTGTGGGGTGTAAAGACAGACTTGCGCTTTGGTAACTTGAATATTACCGCCGTTATATCGCAACAGCGAGGAGAAGCAAAAGTTATTAATTTAGAGGGCGGTGTTCAGAATCAAGAATTTGAGATAGAGGCTACCGATTATGACGAAAATCGGCACTTTTTTCTAGGTCAGTACTTTAGAGACAACTATGACAAAGCTCTTTCCAGACTACCGGTTATTCAGAGCGCAATAGTGATAAATAAAATAGAAGTTTGGGTTACCAATAGAAAGGGAGTTTATTCAGATGCTCGCAATATTGTTGGATTTATGGACTTGGCAGAACACAAAGACGACATATACAATAGCGTGCCAAATTTTCAGGAGAATTCCGGACTCGTAGGACTTGAAGCATCGATTCCGTTCAACGGAGCAAATAAGATGTATGACGAGATAACTACCACATATTCAGGCATAAGAGCGATGAGCCAGATAAATGCAACATTATCTCCGCTGAAGACCTATAACTTTGAGGGTGGTATGGATTACGAAAAATTGGAAAATGCAAGAAAACTGCAGACTAACGAATATACATTGAATGCACAGCTTGGGTATATCTCTCTGAGTGCACCTCTGAATACCGATGAAGTGTTGGCCGTTGCATACGAATACACCGTTAATGGAGAAACATTCAAAGTTGGAGAATTCTCGACAGATGGCATCTTGAGCCCGCAGACACTAGTTGTGAAATTGTTGAAAGGAACAAGCCTTAGTCCAAGTTTCCCAACATGGGATCTGATGATGAAAAACATTTATTCGTTAAACACATATAACCTATCTCAGGAAAATTTTAGAATGGATGTGGTTTATAGAAATCCTCAAACATCCTCAGACATCAATTACTTCCCTGATGGAACTCAAAAAGGAGTTATTCTTTTGAGACTTTTAAATTCAGATCGAGTCAATTCTCAGCAAGATGCGCAAAGTGATGGACTGTACGACTTCATACCGGGAGTTACCGTTAATACTGAAAAAGGACAGATTATATTCCCCGTTGTAGAGCCATTTGGTTCTAATTTAGAAAAAGTATTTGCCTCCGATCCGGCATCAGCAGCAAAGTATGTGTTTAACACTCTTTACGATTCGACAAAATACAAAGCAAAAGAAGACGCAACCAAGGCTGCATTCAAGCTGAAAGGACGCTTTGAAGGAGCAAGCTCCAACGAGGTAATGCTGGGAGTACTGAACGTTACTCAAGGATCAGTGAAAGTCATGGCAGGAGGGCGAGAGTTACAAGAGAACATTGACTATACCGTAGATTATGCAATGGGGCGGGTGCAGATTATTAATACCGCAATTGCAGAATCAGGAACTCCAATACAGGTATCTGTAGAAAGTCAAGAAATATTTTCGCAGACACAAAAATCGCTGTTAGGCACTCATGCCGAATACGAATTCTCGGATAAACTGTCGCTAGGAGGAACATTTATGTACCTAAATGAAAGACCTGTAATCCCCAAGGTCAATTATGGACAGGACCCTGTCAACAATATAATGCTGGGGGCAAATCTTTCGTATAGGACAAAATCTAATCTGATAACAAACATTGTCGATGCCTTGCCTTTTTATAAAGCAAATGGAGAATCTACAGTCTCGTTTGATGTAGAGATGGCAAAACTGATAGTTAATAACTCATCGACCACCGACGAGCCGGGAGCTGTTTATCTAGATGACTTTGAGGGAGCTCAAACCGAATACTCCCTAAAGGCTGTAAATGCATGGGAGTTTGCGTCAATCCCTATGCACCAATCCAGCACCGGAATGTTTCCCGAAGCAGCAAACTCAGACCTGAGTTCGGGAAAAAACAGAGCAAATATAACATGGTATAGGCTTGATAATATGTTTCTTAGCTCCGGCAACTCTCTGTTGCCTAAATATTTGCAGAACGACAAAAACCAACTATCGCGAAATAGTGTCAGGCTAGTACGTCTTGCAGAGCTGTATCCCAACAAAGAATTACCGGTGGGAGAGCCAGAGATAGTAAGCACATTTGACGTTGCATTTTATCCTCGTGAATCAGGCTTTTACAACTTCGATGATGGCAAGGAAAGTTCCTTTGCCGGACTTGATAGCGATGGGAAGCTTAACAATCCCGAAAGTCGCTGGGGAGGAATAATGAGGGATGTGGATGTTACTGACTTTGAAGAGGCAAACATTGAGTACATCGACTTCTGGCTTATGGACCCATTCTCCGAGTGGTATAGCGAAGTGCCGGCAAGCGAACTAGGAGGAGACTTGTATTTTAACCTTGGTAATATAAGCGAGGATATATTGAAAGATGGACGCAAATCGTTCGAGCACGGCTTACCAACAACAGACAATACCTCGACAACAGATACCACCAACTGGGCAATTGTTCCTGATAAATCATCGTATGTCAATACATTTGAGAACTCGGCGACACAAGATCAGCAAGACGTGGGGTTTGATGGAATGAGCGATGAGCAGGAGCGTGTATTTTATGCAAACTACCTAAACACCGTAAAAGGAACAGTCCCAGACAATGTATATCAGCAAATCTATGCAGACCCCGCAGGCGATAATTATCACTATTATCGAGGTTCGGACTTCGATACCGAGCAGGTCTCTATTCTTGAACGGTATAAAAAATATAGATTACCACAAGGCAACTCCATACTTCCAGACCAAAGCCCGGAATCTTATTCTACCCAAGAAACTATAGATCCTGATATAGAGGATGTTGATGAGGATAATACAATGAATGAGTACGAGCAGTATTATCAGTACAAGATAAATTTGCGACCCAATGCAATGGACAACGGACAAAATTATATTATTGAATCTCAAACTGCATCTGTAACACTCGAAAACAAGCAGGTTGCTGATGTAGTATGGTATCACTTTAGAATCCCCATAAGCGATTACGAAGAAAAATTTGGGAATATCTCAGACTTTAAGTCTATTAGATTCTTGAGGATGTTTATGAAAAATTTTAAACACCCATTGGTGATGAGGTTTGGAGAATTTGGACTTGTCAAATCTAGTTGGCGTATTTATGATAATACTCTAGTAGACGAAGGAGTTGTTCCCAACGATGTAAACACATCCTTTGAGATGAGTGTGATAAATATAGAGCAAAACTCCCAGCGAAAAGGTAAAATAGGATATGTAATACCTCCTAATATTGAAAGGACTAATAATTATAGCACCGGACAAGGAGTGGCAATGAACGAACAATCCATGATGCTTATTGCCAATGATGTAGAGCTGGGTAATGCAAAAGCTGTCTATAAAGCTCTAAATCTTGACTTTAGACGAAACAAGCGCCTCAAAATGGAAGTTCATGCTGAGTCGCTTCACGGAGAGACATTGAGCAACGACGATATGTCTGTATTTATAAGACTCTGTACAGACTTCGACGATAACTACTACGAATACGAAGTGCCCTTGAAGGTTACTAGGAATGGAACAATTGACCCTTACAGTATTTGGCCGGAGGAAAATCAAATAGACATCCCTTTGGATGTATTCACCGATCTGAAACTGGAGAGGAAGGATAAGATTAATGCCGGAGAAGTTGCATATAATGACGTGTTTAGTGCACGGCACGTGGGTGTGAACTATAATAAAAATATAGTGTCGATAAAGGGCTCGCCAAGCCTTGCCGATGTGAGATATGCAATGATTGGAGTGAGAAATAGGCAAAGAGGTTCTGATAAGTCTGCCAAATCGGTCGAAGTCTGGGTAAACGAATTGCGACTTTCTGATGTTGAAGACGACGGAGGTTGGGGAGTGATAGCTCGTATGGGAATGCAGCTGTCCGATTTCGGTTCTATCAATGCATCCACTAGATTTAGAAGTGCCGGCTTTGGCGCCATCGATCAGAAGTCAACCGAACGATTGCTAAATGATGTTACGGATGTGGACTTTTCAACATCCTTGCAGTTAGGGAAATTGCTTCCGGCAAATTTTGGAGCTAACATCCCAATGTATTATTCATACTCACAAAGCTACGAACAAGAGAAATACAACCCGCTGGACGCCGACCTGACGGTTGACGAGTCATTGGCGCATGCCGTCGACAATGCCGAAAAAGACTTTATAAAAAGCGTGTCTAGGGATAAGGTTATCCGCAAAAGCTTCAATTTGTCCAATATAAACTTCAACCCGACTAAACGAGAAGATCAAATTAATAAAGAAATACCCAAAGTTGAAGTTGACAAGGATATAAAACAAGCAATGGATATTGTTGAGAGGGGGAATGAAAACATTGCTAAGACTGAAAAAGATAAGAAAAATAAAGACAAAGCGACGAAAGGCAAGCCATTCTATCATATTTCTAATTTTAGTCTGAGCTACGGCTACAACGAGTATTATGCTAGTAATGTTAACGAAGTGTTCAACAGTGACAAGCAGTATAATGGGCTGTTTGCATATAACTATACCGTGGGAAAAGACCTGTCTGTATATCCGTTTAGGAGTTTTGTGAAATCTAAAACCTATCCGTTTAAATACATATCAGATTTTAACTTTAACCTATTGCCAACAGCCATAAGCTTCCAGTCCGACATGTATAGACGTTATAATGAGATTGAATATCGTGACATTAATAACGAGGATTTCATAATGGAAAACACCTATCAGAAAGATTGGCAATGGGGCAATGGTTTGAACCTGCAATTTAAGCCGGCAAAGTCGATGACAATGACATTAACAAACCGCAGAGTTGCCAGAATTGATGAGCCATATGGAAAAATTGATAGGCATGATGATGACTTCGATGCAAAGAGAGACACGATAATCGATAATATACTTTCTGGAGGGCGCGCCATTGCATATAACCAGACGGTAGTGTTAAACTATAATATACCCATAAACAAATTCAAAGCTCTAGACTGGGTTTCTTCCACATTTAATTATGCCGGCAATTATGCTTGGGATGCAGCTCCTATGCTTGAGGATGATTCTGAATTTGTAACAGGCAATTATGTAGAAAATTCGATGGTTATTAATAGTACAAACAACCTTGCTTTAGATAGACTGTACACCAAAGTGCCTTACCTTAAAAAGGTAGAGCAGAGATTTAGTGGAGGCAGCAAGAATAGGTCTTTGTCCTCTGATGCAGAATCTTTGAATGAGACCGAAACCAAGGATGTTGTTTATAATAAAAAGCGAGTGAGCATCAGTGCGTCAGAACCATATTTAGTAAATCATAATTTAGGCTCTAAAGATGCAGTGCTATATGTCGTAGACGACCATGGCGAAGCAGTTGCAGGGCAGATGGATGTTGTGAATGCAAATACCATAGAATTTACTCCCGACAAGGATATTGAGAAAGCAGAGGTTTTGGTGAAGGCAACAGTAAAACGAAAGAGTCTGGACCCCATGTTGTTCGTTGATATCCCTCTTAGATTATTAATGTCGGTTAGACGCATAAATGTCAACTATACACGCGAAGGGGGAACAATGATGAATGGTTTTATGCCAGAGTCAGGCTGGTTTGGAGGAAGTAACTATACGTCGCAGATATACGGAGTCGGAGGTTCGAGCTTTGCACCTGGTATTCCATTCTTATTTGGATTTCAGGATAAGAACTTTGCCGAGAGGTCTGCAAATAATGGATGGATGACGACTGACTCTACAATATTGAGTAGCAATCCGATACAGTTCTCTGAGCGAGAGCGAATAAGCCTAAGAGCAACAATAGAGCCAATGCCACAAGTTAGAATTGAACTAGATGGTATTTACGATAGGCGAGATAGAGAAAATCAATATTATTCGTACTCGGGAAGCAACTTTCAGAATATAGCACAAACACTGACGGGAGACATATCGATGAGTGTTGTTACCATTTCTTCGGCATTTGAAAAAATGGGAGGTAAAGGTGCAGGAGTGTCAAGATCAAAGGCATTTGAGAAATTCTTAGAAAACCGTTCGGTTGTGGCAGGACGATTGGCAGCAGAAGAGGGAGGTCGTAATCCATCTTATACCGGAGGCGCATCAGGAACGGCCGGCTATGGAGAGACATCGGCTCAAGTGCTTATCCCTGCATTCTTTGCTGCCTATACAGGCAAAGATCCAAGTAAGGTATCGCTTAGTATGATTCCCTCAATGTTCTCGTTTTTCCCCAATTGGCGTTTGAGTTATAACGGGCTAACAAAACATATCCCCTCATTGGCAAATACATTTAGAAATGTATCTGTAAATCATAGATACATATCTACATATTCCATTAGCAACTACCAAGTTAGATCAGGGTATGAGTCAGGAACAATAGATGCCAATAGTGGAAACTTCACATCGCCGTACGACATCTCAACCGTCCAATTCAGAGAGCAATTTGCACCACTTATCGGGGTCGATTTTGGGCTTGTAAACGATATCGATCTTGGCTTTGATTATCAGACTACCAGAGACTTAGTGTTGAGTGTCACTAGCTTGCAGGTGTCGGAAACTCGAAACAACTCCATGTCATTCACGCTCGGCTATATATTTAAAAACTTAGATTTATTTATAAAGACTAAGAATAAACAGAAAATGTATTCTAACGATTTGGTTGTGAGAGCACAATACACCTTTGATAGAACAAAGGCGGTAATCAGAGATATTGCAACCGCTACCAACACGACGGTGCTCAGCGGTCAGGACGGCTCTTCCTTGCGCCTAACTGCCGAATACTCTTTGAGCGATGCTTTTGGAGTAAGAGGATATTATGAACGAGTACTGAATACGCCACATGTAAATGCTGTTCTAAATGGAACAACTCGTTTTGGTTTGTCATTTACGGTAAATTTGTTTTAATTTGCCATATGTTTAAATCAATAGTCTGGTTTTATAATAAACATATATACGGCATAATGGGCACTCTGGTAGCTCATATCTTGCTTTTTGTGTTTCTAATTATAAACGACATGAAAGCTCCGGCAAACATTGTCGAGAATGAGGTGTTGATAGATTTCTTGCAAGAAATAGAGACCCAAGAACAAGAACAAGAGCAAGAACAAATCCCCGAAGAAAGACAAGTTGCCAGTGCGAATACCAACGAAGGCTCTGCTAGAAGTCGCCAAAATAATATCGAGACAACAGATCGTCTATCAGAGGTAGTGCGCCAAAAGTCAGATAATTCTCCCAATGAAACTCATGATGAGCAGATAGAAGAAGCATTGGCACTAACTCGCAGCGTTAGTAATAATCTTTCAAAAGAAATACCGAAACTTCCACCCGTCAGAATGCCTGTCGAAACATCTGATGGGATGACCGAAGACGAGATAAAGGAAAAAATCTTCTCGGGCGAAAGCAATATTGTGTATTATCTGGATAACAGATTCCATAAAACCCTATTTGTTCCTGTTTATTTGGCAAAGTCGACACAAACCGTCGAGGTCGAGATAATAGTTGACAGACAAGGTGTAGTCATAAAAGCATCTGCAGTAGTATCGGGCTCTCCAGAAGATTTGACAATATATGCATACGCCGAACAGGCAGCCATGCGAAGCACATTTAATGTTAGCAAGGATGCGCCTGCCAGGCAAAAGGGTCGAATAGTATATAAATTTGTTGGACAGTAACTCGCGTTGACACGACATCTTTATGCGACATGGATTTATAGTACATGATTTCTTGGGACAAACAACAAATGCTATTATATTTGTAGAGGTTTTTATAATAAAAGAGTATTGTCATGCTTAAAAAAACATCAAGAAAAAGACTTATATATATTGTAATCACACTAGTAGCATTGTTTGTCATTGTATATGCCGATACTTACAGCCTTTACAATACGGCTATAGAAAATACGCGAGTTAAAGAACTAGAGGAACAAAAACAAGAGCTAATTCAGGACATACAAGAAAGCAAAAATAAAATAGAAAGAATAAAGGTAGACAAACAAGTGATAGAGAAAGTGGCTCGCGAAAGATTGCATATGAAAAAAGAAAATGAAGATGTATATATAATTCGTAGAGACGAGGAGAAAAAATGACCTGCCTGTATTGTTAGTCTTATTAGTCGATACAGCGTCCTATGTGCAATCTTTTGCTTGTGTTTATCACGTACGAAAAGGAAGCCGCCTGAGATACAAACTAATACACTGAAGTTATGAAACGAGAACATGAGAACCTGCGCGATATAAAGCTGCTGAAGAAAGGTGGAATTCTTGTGTCCCAGCCATTTGGAGATAACGACGAATTTGGAGAACATGATGACTTTTATCGTACCGTCATACTCCTAGTTACCCATTCGAAGGAGGGAAGCATGGGTTTAATTCTTAACAAGCCAATAACAATAGATGAAGACGTACTAACAGCCGGACCATTTAATTACCCATTAGGATACGGAGGACCCTTAGATTCAGTAAGGTTATTTGCGTTATACTCCGGTTCTCTTGCTCTTGCTAATAGCAAGAGGGTGAAAACTGATTTGCATGTCGGAGGCGATCTGGAGTCAATCATAGAAAAGATTGCTTGTGGCGACATTGAAACAAAGGATGTACGCTTCTTTCTTGGATATGCCGGATGGGACAAAGGGCAATTGGAAGCAGAGGTAGAAATGGGAGAATGGCTGGTAAAGGATGCAGAAAGCTCCGATATTGTAAGAAAATATATTGATAAATCAAGTTGGGAAGATATTTTGCTAGAAATTGGAGGTGAATACGCACAGTGGGTGCAGTATCCAAGCAATCCAAGTCTAAACTAGACGATGACTTATAGACAATAGCTAAGAGTTTATAGACTTTTTCTAAATTATAACTACGTATATTCGCAGACTCAATCCAAACTTCCATATTGTTGAGAAGAGAAGAGCTGAAGTGGGAGAGGATAGTAAAAAAAAGAAAATGAAAGTAGAAATAAACGAGTCTTCTGGATTTTGCTTTGGTGTGATAAATGCTATAAAAACGGCAGAAACAAAGTTGAACGAACATGGCAAAATTTACTGCCTTGGCGATATAGTGCATAACAGCGAGGAGATAGAGCGACTAAAGAAGTTAGGACTAAAGGCTATATCTCATGACGAGTACTATGGGCTGAAAAATTGTACTGTAATGCTGAGAGCACATGGAGAACCACCTGAAGTGTACGACTACGCAAAGGCAAATAATATACAGTTATTTGATGCCACTTGCCCCGTAGTTCTAAGTCTACAGAAGCGTATTAAAAAAGGATACAACATCATGGAAGGTGATGAAGGACAAGTCGTGATATACGGTAAACAAGGGCACGCAGAGGTCGTTGGATTGAACGGACAGATTGGCAACAAGGCAATTATTATACAAGAACAAAAAGACCTGGAATTAATAAATTTTAGCAAACCTGTACAATTGTTCTCGCAAACGACTCAGCCAATCGATGGATTTAATGATTTAGCCAAAGAAATAGAGAGGAAAGGAAAGTCCTCGGTAAAAATTAATGATACAATATGTCGCCAAGTTGCCAATAGAGTGCCTAAACTTAAAGATTTTGCACGAAACTACGATGTGATAATTTTTATGTCAGGGAAAAAAAGTTCCAACGGCAAATTTCTATATGAAGTGTGCAGACAAGAAAATCCCAATACTTACTTTGTCTCAGCAATAGATGAAATTGACGATGCCTGGTTTGAGGGCGTGGTATCGGTAGGCATTTGCGGAGCAACTTCCACGCCACAGTGGCTGATGGAAGACGCAAAATTGTATATTGAGAGACGAAATTCTTAATCCTGATATTTAGATGAGTAGTGCTGTGAGAAAAAATACGATTAATATTGGGTGTTAAGGCAGGATATACGAGAAATAGGCTTATTATCTTTTTTTTGCAAAAAAAAAACAGGGCTTTTTTTTGTATTTATTGAAATAGTATTAACTTTGACGCAACTTATAGTATGAAGGAATGACATTTTATTTGATTATAATATTGACTTTTAGTCTGTTTTCTCTGTTTGTGTTGGAGAGAATAGGCTTTTCTTTGTGCTGTCCTAAGCAATATTTCCTAAATAAGGTTAACGCGCTTGCGTATGTTGGAAATTTTGCTAACACACACACACGCAAACCGAAAAATCGTAAAAGTAACTCTTTTTGTCTTGTAAGTCAACCTGTCTCCATTAGCCGTGTTCCCTCGTTTTTGTATGCAGGGAGTTACTTGTACCGATGTCTAAGGTGCTGTTACATAGCCTATAAGAGGGCTATATCTTCTCAAGTAGATAGCCTGATTACCTATTTGTTAGAACATTTAACGCTAACAAATGTCAATTCGCTTGTATCTCCTTGCTTTTCATGCTGTTATGCGTTGCGTTTTCTCGCGCGTGCGCATGCGCACGCGCAATTATTCAAATGTCAGCTGCTTGACTTTTGTTTTGTAGAGTTAAAGAAATATAAAAATGATATTATTGGGGC
>JBKECW010000076.1:0-20876 GCA_047975005.1 Bacteroidales bacterium
ATATTATCTTCTTAGTCATATCTTCGCTCTACATTTGCTTTTATTTCATAAATAACCATTTCCTGTGTCCTTTCATCAATATTACTATGCGTTGTGCCTTTTGTCTTTACATCTATGTTCATAACAGATGTTTTTGTTGGATCTTTTGCAACAGCAGGTGCTCCTCGTGAACGTATCTTGGAAGTCTCCAAGTTTACCGAAGATGACCGCCTACATATCTTTTCCGTCATTGATGCGTTTATCGCTAAAAGGAAAATACAGAGTATTTTATAAATGATAAAAGCCCCAGATTTCTCAGAGGCTACTATTGTTTATCTCTCAACAATTTTACTGTCTTTTAAAATCCAATCACAACCCTCTTTTTTAAAAACAGCATCACACTTTATTCCTTGGGTAGAATAAAGAAGTGTAATTGTTGCCAAATCATTTTTTATATCAACTTTTTTAAAAGTCAAATAAGCACTTATTTTCTTGTCTCTAATTTCATCTTCTGTGGCAAACAAAACTTTCTTATTGTATTTATACAAATCATAATACTTAGATACTTGCTCGTTAATCATAAGGACTAAGTAACCTCTATTTTTCACTTCATCTACAGGGTAATATTGCTGTAAATTTTCAATATCTAAAGTCTTTTGCAATAATTTACCAATAAGAATACTATCATTACATATTATATTTTCTTTTGTAACCGTAGAACTGTTGTGTCTATTATATTTTGCATTATTACAGGAAAATAAAAGAAATACAGTAACAAGAATATTAAAAGTCATCTTAATCATTTTTTTTAGGTGCTGTGATTATTATCTCCTCTAATTCAATAGTATTGGATTTTGTAGAATACTGCTTTTTAATACCATTCCTGTTGTTGTATTCGTTCAATACTTCTTTGGCATCATTTAAGTTATCAATATCTCTACCATAACTGGCTTCTTCAAATGCCTGTCCCTCTTCTCCGTGTCCCTCTGTATAGTCAACCCCATCTTGGTCATCTCCATAATGAGTAAATTCGTGAAGAATCGTACTTGCTACAAGTAGTAAAGCTGCATCTCTATCTTCACCAGTTGCATTTTCTAATTGCTCTACAATATCAATATTAATTCGTAGTTCTTTAGAATTACTATTTGGTGTAAATTCTCCGTTTGCTCCATCCAAGTTAGTTACATTTATTGATGGACCTTTACCCCATTCTAAAGCACTCTCAATCTGTTTATCTGTGAATTGACCATACTTCTTTAAAGCAGCTACGATAGTTTTATTATTTGCGATTCCTTGTACTCCATTTTTTAAATAATGTGCTAACCTTTGATATTTTTTTGCTTGAGCAGCTGGCAATTCAAATTGACCGTCTGGATCAACATACATTATTGGATTATTAAAGAATGCTCGGTACGGTGTCCAGCCTGGTGCTTTGTGTGCTTTTGGGTCAACCCCATACCAAAGACTAGCTCTAGGATTATAATACCTCGCCCCATAATAGTATAGTCCCGTTTGCCTCCATGATTGCTTGTTTTTAGCGGTGTCAGCGAATCTCGCAGGCTCGATTTCATCGCCAAGCTGTCTGCCTATATGATATGTTTTTGCTGTTTGCATTCTGCTTTCACAAACTAATTGATAAAGTCAAAGGTAGTGATAGTGAAAGATTTATCCAAATAACTCCGATTATTTTTTCATCCCCTCCCCGAAGGGATTAAAAGCAGGTGCAGGAAGGGATGGAGCGCACAAGGCGCACGGAACGCCACAGCCCCGCCGTGCAAGGGATAAAGGCAGATTTGGAGTGCGTTCACGGCACGCTCTTTGCAATGACGTTTTTAACTATATTTTCATTCCGTTATCGGTGTTAGTCAATCTTTTGGCACGGTTTATGCTTTTGTCTGAGTGTAAAACTATTTATACTAGAACGACCTCCCAAGTCGTTCGAATATCCAAACAAACCCTCTTATCCCCTAACTTTATTTATTTAGAGTTAGGGGTTTAATATATCCAGAACACCTACAAAAACATTCAATCTAAATATTGAATAAAGTCATTATATTTGTGACGATTATTTATATTAATTATCAAACATGAGAAAACTATTACTATTCGCATTTTTGTTGACATGCTGCATTTTTGTCAACGCCCAAACTATCGAGACATCAAACATCGAACTGCTCAGATCATTCAACGAAGATCCTAGATTTTCAAGTTTACCTTACTATAGTTACGGCAAAGGTCTGGGGATGACTTCGCCCGACAGCCTATACAATATTAACATACGCTTTAGAATGCAGAATAGAGCCACCTTCATAAACGATGGAGATAGCACAATGTTGTCGGCACAAGTCAGACGTCTGCGCCTGCGTTTCGATGGCTTTGTAGGCTCGCCAAAGTTTCAATACGTAATACAACTATCTTTCACTCATGGCGATGTAAACAATCCCGATCCCGAAGGATTGATAAACATAATCCGTGATGCAGCTATTTTATATAAACCCAACAATAAGTTCCAGCTTCTTTTCGGACAAACAAAACTACCTGGCAATAGGCAACGCTTAAATTCGTCGGGAGCACTAGAACTGACCGACCGTTCTATCAACAATGCCCTTTTCACCATTGACAGAGATTTTGGTATTCAGGCTAAGACCTTTGGCAATATCGGCGAAATGCCATATATCATCAGCGGAGCAATATCGACTGGCGAAGGACGAGGTTGGCGAAGGATAATGAAACCCACAGAATTGGCGTATACGGGCAAGCTCGAAATATATCCATTTGGACAGTTCAAAAAGAACGGAGCATACTTTGAAGGAGATGTATTAAGAGAGGAAAGTCCTAAATTGATGTTGTCAGGAGCGTATTCTTATAACAAAGGGACAAATAAAGCACGCGGACAGTTGGGAAAACCCATGGATGAAAGAAGGGATATCAGTTCGACCTTTGTTGATGCTATGTTTAAGTACAATGGCTGGGGTGCATTTGCATCGTTTATGATGAGAGATTGCAACAAGCCAATAGTTTCGGGAATCGATTCCGAAGGAAATTCATATTTCTACGAGGTGTCGGCGGGTAAGGGGGCTGACGTGCAAGTGAGTTATACCACCAAAAATAAATGGGCATTTATCGGCAGATATTCATATCAAGATTTAGACAAGGAGCTGAACGACAACTCCAATATAAACCTACCCGACCAAAACGATTATTCGCTTGGGATAACAAAATATGTTTGGGAGCATGCTTTAAAATTTCAAGGAGAGTTTACTTATGGCAACTTAGTGTTTAATACTCACGATGTTAATACTTGGTATTTTAGACTTCAAGTTGAAATAGGCATATAGCTCTATAACATTTTATAATTTTTTTTCCAACCTAAACTTTCAATTCTAAATTATTTTCACTAGTATTGTAGAAAACAACTAGTAAAAATAAGATATGATAAAATTTCTTCTAATCGCCGATCCCTCCGTGGCACTTCTCGGCATATCGGTTGTGTTTGCAGTCCTTGTTATTGTAATGATTGTTGGAAACATTCTAATTAGAATTACAAATAAACTACCGCATCAGGAGACTGCAACAAATCAATCAATAAACAACACAATTCCCAACAATGTAATTGCGGCTATTACAGCTACTGTCAATATAGCGACAGGTGGTCGTGGCGTAATTACAGAAATCAAAAAAAACTAATATGAAGAAGGAAATAAAGTTCTCCCTACTGTATAGAGACATGTGGCAATCGTCGGGGAAGTATGTACCACGAGTAGATCAATTGCTGAAAGTAGCTCCCCATATCGTAGAAATGGGATGTTTTGCAAGAGTTGAGACCAATGGGGGCGGGTTTGAGCAGATAAACCTGCTCTTTGGCGAAAACCCCAATAAGGCAGTCAGAGAGTGGACACAGCCTTTTAATGACGCAGGCATTCAAACACACATGCTGGAGCGTGCGTTAAATGGAATTAGAATGAACCCTTGCCCTGCCGATATCAGAAAGTTGATGTATAAGGTAAAGAAAGCACAAGGCACAGACATAGCCCGTTCATTCTGCGGACTCAACGACCCACGAAACATAATAGATTCAATTGCTTATGCCAAAGAAGGCGGTATGATTTCGCAGGCGTGTTTGGCAATTACCTATTCAGAAGTACACACAATCGAGTACTATGTAGACCTTGCAAATAGGCTTATAGAAGCAGGCGCAGACGAGATATGCCTTAAAGACATGGCAGGAGTTGCACGACCTGCATGGCTGGGGAGAATTGTTAGGCAAATAAAAGAACAACACCCCAACATTGTGATGCAATACCACGGACACTCAGGACCAGGTTTTTCGATGGCAACAATATTAGAGGTAGCTCGTGCCGGAGTAGAATACATAGACGTAGCAATGGAGCCGTTGTCGTGGGGAACGGGTCATTCAGACCTGCTTGCCGTACACGCAATGCTAAAAGATGATGGTAGCTTTATTCTTCCCGAAATAAATATGGATGCCTACATGCAGGTGCGAAGACTGACAACTGAGTTTATCGAAGATTTCTTGGGCTACTACATCAATCCTAAGAACAGATATATGAACTCTCTTCTCATTGGCCCCGGACTTCCGGGCGGAATGATGGGCTCGTTGATGGCTGACCTTGAGATAAATCTAAAATCCCTAAATAAATGGCTGATTAAGAACAACATAAAAACCCTTACTCTAGACGAACTATTGGTAAAGCTCTTTAACGAAGTGGAGTACATCTGGCCTAAGGTTGGCTATCCTCCATTAGTTACACCTTATAGCCAATATGTCAAAAATCTGGCATTGATGAATGTCTCCCAACTGGAGAAAGGCAAAGAACGGTGGACAATGATAGCCGATAATATCTGGGATATGTTGCTAGGCAAAAGTGGACAATTGCCCGGAGAACTAGATATGGAGCTGGCAGAACTAGCTAGAACTCAAAAGCGAGAGTTCTTCACCGAAACTCCTCAGAGCCTATATCCCGACCAACTACCAGTTTTTGAAAAAGAAATGGAAGACAATGGTTGGGAACGAGGGCAGGACGACGAGGAGCTTTTTGAGCTGGCAATGCACCCACAGCAATACAGAGCATACAAATCGGGCGAGGCAAAGGTCGCATTTACAAAGGATCTTGCAGAAAAGCGCATTACAGGCGCAGGCGTTATCAAGGTCAAGAAAAAAGATAAGTCCCACGATACTACACCAGTTGCATTCTCATCTGCCCCATCGTCTATGCGTATAAACGTAAATGGAGAGAGTTTCAATGTATCTGTCAGCTATCCCGAGACAGCAAGCTCTACTCCCCCATCTCAACATAAATCGAATGTTGTGCAACAAGCATCAACACCAATGCCAGCTGCAAATCAATCAGCCCAAGAGGTGCTTGCTCCGCTCGAAGGCAAATTTTATCTAACAAAGGACAATTCTGAGACTCCCATAAAAGTTGGTGATGATGTGAAAGATGGACAAGTTGTAGGATACATAGAAGCAATGAAAACTTTTAATGCGATTACAGCCGTCTGCACAGGCAAAGTTCTGGCTATTCACAAATCCAATGGCGACGCAGTGGAAGAGGATGATGTACTCATTTCAATTGCGTAAAATGGAAACTTTACAAAGAATATACGAAATGACCGCCTTGGGCGAGGTATTCTCACACCCCGAGAACATACTTATGATACTCATTGGCGGGATACTGCTCTACTTGGGTGTTGCCAAGAAATACGAGCCTCTTTTGCTTGTCCCTATCGGATTTGGTGTGATACTGGCAAATATTCCACTTGCCGGCATGGGCGTAGTGCCACAGTCGGCAGTTACCCTGAGCGATGGCTCGCTGATGAACATCCCGACAATAGCCAAGGAACATGGAATTATGAGCATGCTATACTACATGCTTATTAAAACAGGACTTCTCCCTCCGATAATCTTTATGGGAGTTGGTGTATTGACAGACTTTGCACCAATGCTTCGAAACCTGAAACTATCACTCTTTGGAGCGGCTGCACAACTAGGAATTTTCACCGTTTTTCTTGCAGCCATCTCAGTAGGTTTCTCTCCCAAGGAAGCAGGCGCATTGAGCATTATTGGTGGAGCAGACGGACCGACAGCCATTTACACAACCATCAAACTAGCTCCTCATTTACTTGGACCTATTGCCATTGCAGCATACTCCTACATGGCACTTGTTCCGATTATAATTCCAATGGTTACAAAAGCACTTTGCAGTAAAAAGGAATTGAAAATCAACATGAAAGAGCAAGACAAGTTGCATCCGGCAAAAGTTCAGATTAAAAATATGCAAACCTTAAAGATACTTTTTCCTGTTGTGCTAGGGATAGTTGTTATTATAATAGTACCATCATCAGGGATACTTTTAGGAATGTTATTATTTGGAAACTTCATAAAAGAAATAGGCTCGTCAGTAGCACGCCTGTCAGATGCCGCATCGAGTACAATCTTAAACACTGCCACTATATTTCTAGGACTAACAATAGGAGCAACAATGACAGCCGACGTGTTCTTAAAATCTGATACACTGGGAATTATACTAGGTGGCTTTTTGGCATTTTGCCTCTCGGTTACAGGAGGTATTCTCGCAGTTAAGGGCTACAATATTTTTGCCAAGAAGAAGATTAATCCGCTTATCGGCGCAACCGGTCTGAGTGCTGTGCCAATGGCATCGAGAGTGGCGAATGAAATGGCATTGAAGCACGACTCCAAAAATCATATTCTGCAATATTGCATGGCTAGCAACATTGCCGGAGTAATAGGCTCGGCAGTGGCTGCCGGAGTACTGATTTCATTTTTATCGTAAATACAGATTTGTGTGTATTTCAGACTGTTTTTTCGCCTCTCAGATTTTCGCACAACAACCTGCGTATCTGTGCCTCGTCTGCATTTCTGCCTAATAAGTGCATAAACTTGGTAGTTGCTGCCTCTAGGGTCATGTCTCCACCATTAATGACTCCTATATCCATAAGGTGCTTCCCTGTTTCGTATGTAGACATGTTGACACTTCCCGAGAGGCACTGAGAGATATTTAGAACTACAACTCCTTGCTTTATTATGCTCTCAAGGGCACTTCCAAATACTTTGTCGGTGGGCATATTGCCGGCTCCGTATGTTTCAAGAATAAGCCCTCGAATGTTATTTAGGCTTGCGATATAGGTTAAATAATCTGCCTGCATGGATGGAAATATTCTAACACTCGCAACCTCGTTAGACAATCTAAGTTCCACGCCAAGGGGTTTGTTTTCCGGAGATAATATAAAGTTTCTTCGGTAGTTAATGTCTATTCCCGCAACTGCAAGAGCCGGATAGTTTGGAGATTTGAAAGCCTCAAACTGATCGGCAGACCATTTTATGGCACGATTGCCTCGATACAGCACAGAGTTAAAGAAAATGCTCACCTCAGGCACGTCTGCCTTGCCATTGTTTGAGTAAGAAGCTGCAATCTCCAGTGCTGTTATTAGGTTTTCTTTGCCGTCTGTTCGCAATATCCCAATAGGAATCTGCGAACCTGTCAGCACTATGGGCTTTGTCAGATTAGAAAACATAAAGCTCAATGCCGACGCAGTATACGCCATCGTATCAGTACCATGCAAAACAACAAATCCATCGTATTTATCGTAATTTTCTTGGATGGTTTTGGCAATTTCAACCCAACTTTCAAAGGTTATATTAGAGGAATCAATAACAGGATTGAAAGAAATTGTGTCAATATTAAAATCAAAGCGTCGAAGTTCAGGAAGTTCTTTTTCGATTTCATCAAAATTGACCGGAGTGAGAGTGTTTTTTTCGTGATTAAACACCATTCCAATTGTTCCTCCTGTATAAATTAGCAGTACCGATTCTTTTTGCATCTTTATTTTACTATTTCTTTTATCCGATAATTAATTGCAAGTACTCAAAACAAGGTTGCAATATGCAACGACGTGATGTCCGGACATATTTACAAGCCAAACAATTCGCATGCATTTTTTGTTGTCTGCTTGGCAACTTCTTCTATTGTTATTCCTCGTTCTTCTGACATTCTCTTTGCTACAAAAAAGACATTAGCGCTTTCGTTCCTCTTGCCCCGATTAGGGACAGGAGTAAGAAATGGGGCATCCGTCTCAAGTACAATTCTTTCGAGCGGAACACCTTTTACGGCATCACAGATATTGTTTTTCTTATATGTAAGCACACCGCCAATCCCGAGATAAAATCCCATTCCCACTGCTTTTTTAGCCTGATACTTATTGCCGGAGAAACAATGGAATACCCCTCTTATGTTACTTTTTTCAAATTCTTCCAAGACTGTAAATATTTCGTCAAAGGCATCTCTAACATGTAGTATTACAGGCAGATCTTTATCAACTGCCCATTGCAACTGTATTTTTAGCGCCTCTACTTGCTGAGAAATAAAAGTTTTATCCCAATACAGGTCAATACCTATCTCGCCAACAGCAACGCACTTTCCTCTGTCGAGTTCCTGTTTTATTAGTGCCAGCTGTTGCTCAAAATCTTCTTTAACATCTGATGGATGCAGTCCCATTGCGGGGTGTAGCAAATTTGGGTATTTACCGCAGAGTGCCATTAATGGGGCTATGGAGTTTTTGTCGATATTAGGAAGTATAATATTATCCACCCCTTTCACCTTTGCTCTTTCTAAAGTCTCATCAATATCAGAATCAAAATCACTTAAATAAAGATGAGCATGCGTGTCAAACAGTTGCATATCACTATTGTCTATATACGTCCAACCGCCAGCCCTTGCCAACAATGGGACAGAAGTATTAAACTTACAGCACAAAACATGCTGCATATTGCTATTCCGGTGCCAAAAGTAATGATTTTTAGATTTGGCTCTGTACTTTTTTGTATATTTGTGTTTTTGTACCGCTATATTTCACTATTATAAAAAGATTAAGGACATGAGCGACTGGAAAAAGATTTTTGAAACAGAGACACTTCATCTAGCGCATATAGCAAAAGACGTGTTGGAAGACAATGACATTCCTGCAGTAATAAAAAATACTCGCGATTCTTCGTTTCTTTTTGGCAAAATAAGAGTACTAGTAAGAGAAGAGGACGAAGACAAAGCCCAAACAATAATAAATTCTTTAAAGTAAAGTCAATGTCAGATTTAAAATCTCGGTTGATACCCGGACTTATATTCGTACTAGCAACTATTGTGTGCATGCTTCTCGGAGGATACTATATCTTTGCGTATGTCCTCATTGCGTTGACATTATCACTATTTGAGATGAAAAGTATTATTTGCAAACTAGGAGGCAAGCCTTCCCTACTCCCCTTTTTTATAGCGGGGTATTTCGCTATTTCCACATTTGCACTTAATAAGTTCACAGACTTCAACACCAACTTTTATTACTATCAGTTTATCATACTGATTTTGATGTCT
Source organism: Bacteroidales bacterium (assembly GCA_047975005.1). Lineage (GTDB taxonomy): Bacteria > Bacteroidota > Bacteroidia > Bacteroidales > Prolixibacteraceae > JBKEAJ01. The sequence goes on from JBKECW010000076.1 coordinate 9,384, forward strand.
GTAGAATTGTTTAGAAAACCTCATAAACCTACTCTAAACGTATTATCATACTGTATCGCACTGGTCTACTTAGGGATGGGCTTTACCAGCATGCTCAACATATCGAGCGTGCACAACGGCACATTTGATGGCAGCACATTGCTTTGCATGATAATAATAAACTGGATGAATGACACCGGCGCATGGCTGTGGGGACGAAGTTTTGGCAAACACAAACTTATAGAGCATGTTTCACCAAACAAGACCATAGAAGGCTCTGTCGGAGGAGCAATAACAGCAATTCTTACAAGTGTTGTAATCTTTTTCACTACTGACATGTACGACCTATTTCTGTGGTTGATTATTGCTATTACAATAGTAATATTTGGCACTTTAGGCGACTTATTTGAATCGCTCTTAAAAAGAAAAGCAAATATAAAAGACTCTGGCAAACTGTTAGGAGGACATGGTGGTATTATTGACCGATTCGACAGTCTACTTTTTGCCATCCCGGCAGTTTATTTCATCTTAAATATAGTAAATCAACTGTAATGAAGACCTTTTATTTATCACTCTTATTTCTAGTTTCGCTACACTTTGGATCTGTGGCTCAGGACTCGACTGCTCAAGCTACCGAAGAAAACAGCATAAAAGCCCTAACTATTGGCGAGATTACTAATCAATATAAAGAAGACTATCTTTATTTAGATAGACTAGCAGAGACTATCCCTAGTGACGAACAAATAAAAGAAGCAAGCGCAGAGTTTACTCCCAAAATCAAAAAGCTAGAGAAAGAGCTGGAAAAAGTTGAGCTAGGTGTAGAGAATTCCGACAATTCCAGCATGCTTAGAAGCTGTATATCACGTATAAATACTCTTGAGAAAAAACTCAACACCGGAACAACAAGACTTGTAGCCAAGAACGAAGAATATTACGAAGTCTTGCAAGTTCTAAATAAGAAAGCAGAAGTCTGGGAATTGACAAAAAAGAATATGTCAAAGGAAAGCACTCCAGACTCGTTCATCAAGCAAATAAACAAGCTACAGAAACAAATTGACGATATATCAAAGACTCTAAACGACAGACGTCTGCATACAATGGATATATCTGCTGATTTTTCTGAAATAACACTTAGAATCAGTAGAATTAAAGAGAAAGCAGAGAACAAAAAAGAAGTACTAGACCAAAATATAAGAAGCAAAACACAAAAAGACATTACCAATATAAAGTTTTCACCGACACTAAAGGAACAATTGCGAGATATGGAGGTGCATATTGGCAACTTTGCGTCCGAGTTGTCACTGTTTGTTTCCAATTGGAGTGGAGATATTTTCTTTTGGCTCGTTATCTGCATTTGCACAATTAGCATCATAGCGCCAACTATAATCAAGAAAAGGAAATCCCCTAATCTCGAAAGCGAAGAGATGCTAATAAAGCATCCTTTTGCAAGTTTGTCGCTAGTAGTAATAGCGCTTGCCTTTCTTCTATTAAAGGACATGCCCTCCATCGTGGCAGACATTGTCAGAGTTCTCGCTTTAATACCAATATTACACTTAATGCACAAGCATCTGCCTAAAGGCATGTATAAATTGCTTGTTTTAAGGACATTCTTGCTAATTTTCTTATTTGTATGTATAAATGCATCGCAAGAATATGCCATAGGAAGGCTCTCAATGATAATCGTTATAATAGCCGAGCCTCTGATGTTATACCCAATTGCTAAAGCAATAGACAAATCTGAATATTTATCGGGAAAAACAAAGACCTACACATTATTTGTTTGTGCTGTTTTTGGAGCAATGTCGCTTGTTGCTCTATTCTCTGCCATACTTGGATATGTAATGCTTGCAGAAAGAATAATGTCAACTATATACAACAGCATTTATTTAGCATTGGCACTATTTATACTACTCCGCGTTTTAAGAGTCTATGCTATCGGATTTCTTGAAAGTAAGTTTGGCTCAAAAATCAAAACCCTTTCTTCAAACAGAGATGTGATAATATCAAAACTTCAATCATTTGCTAAGGTGATTGCTATAATTATCTGGGTTGCAGTATTTTTAATAGGTATCGGCATCTATTCGGATGTCCACGATATATTGACAAACATGCTAGACAAAGGCTTCAATATTGGAAATATACGGTTAAGTATAAAAATGATTATCGGCTTTGCATTGACAATCTATCTAACGATAATAATTTCCTCATTAATACAAAAAACTTTAGCCGATGACGTTTTAAACCATGCTAAGATTTCGAGAGGTATTTCTTATACAATATCGATTTTAATAAAATACGCCTTATTAACGATAGGCTTCTTGATAGCGTTGGGTCTACTAGGTATCGAATTTGGAGATATGGCAATTATTATCAGTGCCTTTGGGGTTGGAATAGGATTTGGCTTACAAAGTATATTCAGCAACCTTGTTTCCGGGCTTATTTTGCTTTTTGAGCGCCCTATACAAAAGGGAGATACCATAGAGGTCGGAAGTCTTATAGGAACAGTAACAGACATAGGTATAAGATCGAGCAAAGTGCATACCGTTGAAGGAGCCGAAGTCATCGTGCCAAACAGCAACTTAATTACAAATGAAGTTGTAAACTGGACATTATCAGACAGAAAGAGACGGATTGAGATAATGGTGGGAGTCTCGTACGATTCAAATCCTCATCAGGTCAAGGATTTGATAATGGAAATACTAGAACACAAGAATGGGATACTAAAATACCCAGAGCCCGTAATCCTATTTCATGAGATGGCTGACAGCTCCCTGAATTTCAGAGTTTTATTCTGGACTGACAAATACGAGGAGTGGGTGAATATCAAAAGCGATATAACCTTTGCAATATTTGATACTCTAGGAGAAAATAATATAGAAATACCTTTCCCACAACAAGATTTGCATATAAGAAGTGGGCTAGATATACTTAAATCAGAAATACAGAGCGGCAAATAGTCAGGTATCAATAATCAATAGGACTTCATAGGCAAATTCCGATTAGTATTCCTTTCTTATTGACTGTACATAAAAGCTGTATGAGTATTTATTCTCTTTTAATCTGTATTTGTCATGAGTCTCTGCCCCCCAACTGTTATCTCCTCCTACACCCATTTGTTTGTAGTCGATATTGACAGTAATATATTCACGTGTTGGCACGTCTACCGTATGTCTTTGCACAACTTTTGCACCACTCTCTAATAGCATTCCGGGTCTATACAGGGATTCAAAGTCTTCCAAGTCTTGGTAGTGAGCACTAAAATCGAAAGTTGGCGCTCCGGTAATCCTCACGCCATTAATACGGCTCTCGTACAGCTCTAACCATCTAGTATCGCACCTGTTGCCATTCTCCTGTGGTCGGATGTAGTGCCACATCAAATCCTTAACAGGCAAATCGTACTTCCCTATAAAAGCTCCGCTTTTCCTGTCCCAATAATTCTCGTGTTCGCCTCGTCCATACCAATGAGCATTCTCATACATGCTGTTAATTTGGGCATACATGCCAAATCTCGGTATATCATTCATTCCGGGCTCTATAATATTTAAAGAGGGGCTAATTTTGAGAGTCCCATCACCGGAAACAGCATAAGATATTTTAGCTGTCGCAAACAATTTGTTGTTGTTATCAACAATACCGTAGGTTGCGGTTGCCGTATACTTGTTTTTTCTAACACTCGACACAAAATCCTTCAACACTACATTGTGAGATGCCGATCGCCAAACAGAGTACTTGTTTACAAAACCATTACCCAAGTCGTTGTCTATAGGAGCTCTCCAAAAATTAAACTTGAATCCATTTTCATAGTTAATAATTTCATTATTACCATATTTCAAACTTATCAGATAACCAGTTTTTCTGTTTATCACAACACGAAAGTCATTATACGAGCTTATAAAGTCAAGTTCGTCTTTTTTGGCATACTCCAACTGCGACATGTTTTCATCTATCTTTAATTTGTCTCCTTCCCTAAGGACAAATTGCTCCTTTGCTATTTCATGCCCTACTCTCAACAATGGCGTGGACCTGCGTGTCTTAGCACACACTGTTAGGATATACTCCGAATCAGACTTGGGCAAACGCTTAAGATGCAATCTCACACCTCCTAGCGACATCGGAGCAAGGTTAGTACTGAAACTCCCATTATCGACAATGTCTCCATTAGCCATGAGGGTCCACTCGAAGTCAAAGTCCTCAAGCGAGGTAAATGAGAATTTGTTTTTAATCCTAAGCATATTGGTATTAATATCAAAATCGGTAAATCCTATATTCTGATACACTTTTTTCACCTCATACAAAGCCGGATGTGGGGTCCTGTCGGGGTCTACCAAACCGTTAATGCAAAAGTTGCCATCCGATGGTACATCTTCGCCACCAAAGTCTCCACCATACGCCCAATAGCTCCCGCTATCAGACTTTATCAGCAGTCCCTGATCTACCCAATCCCAAATAAACCCTCCCTGCAAAACACGCTCTTTCTCTATAAGATCCCAGTACTCTTGCAGGTTTCCGACGCTATTTCCCATTGCATGAGCATACTCGCACTGTATGCAGGGTCGGTCGGAGTATTCTTTTGTGTATTTATGTAGATCGGCAATACTGGCATACATTGGACAAAATATATCGGTATTCTTATCTACACCTGCCCCCTCGTACTGTACCGGCCTGCTGCCATCTCTGTCTTTTACCCATTTATATGTGTTTTCAAAATTCACCCCATTTCCCGATTCATTACCTAGCGACCAGATTATGACAGACGGATGATTTTTGTCTCTTTCCAACATATTTACAGTTCGCTCCAAATGAGCCTTGCCCCAACTGGGATTTTTTGCCAAAGACTCCTCTCCAAACCCCATTCCGTGCGACTCTATGTTTGCTTCGTCGATAAGGTAGATACCATATTTATTACACAAGTCATACCATTTCTCAGGCTGTGGATAGTGAGATGTTCTAACTGCATTTATATTAAACTCTTTCATTGTCTTGATGTCTTTTAACATTGTAGCCTCGTCTACAGAATGCCCATAAACATCATGATGTTCGTGCAGATTTACACCCTTCAGATAAACAGGCTTTCCATTAACCAATAGCTGCCCCTTTTGTATGCTGACATTTCTAAATCCTATATTGCAAGCGACAAATTCGGTCAAGTCTGTATCATTATCTCTCAATTCAAGAACAAGCCTGTACAGATTTGGACTTTCTGCCGTCCACAGCTTCACATCATTTACCTCGTTATTTAGGCTAATTGATTTGGATGGGTCTGCCATAGAAAACTGGTTCTCGTCTTCGCCGACAAATAAGAAAGACGAATTGACACAATCATACTCGTATAACCTTGCAATCAGGGTCATATTTATCTGTCCTTTTTTTGTTTTTAATATTTCTGCATCTATTGACAGCCTTCCTGTTGTCGTATTTTCTATGACATCTGCATTAACAAAAAAGTCCCTAACCATTACCTTGTTTCTTGCAATCAGATAAACGCTTCTAGTAATACCACTAAGCCTCCAAAAGTCCTGATCCTCTAGGTAAGAACCGTCGCTCCACCGGTATACTTCTACTGCTATCTTATTGACTCCTGATTTGAGATACTTTGTAATATTAAACTCCGCCGGAGTTTTGCTGTCTTCGCTATATCCTACCTTAACACCATTAATCCACAGATACATTGCAGAGGAGACAGCTCCAAAATGAATATAAATTTCTTTCTCTTTCCAAGCATCATCGATTGTAAAATCGTACCGATACGAGCCCACCGGATTGTAATCAGATTGTATCTCGGGAGGCGTTTTTGCATGAGGATATTTAACATTCGTATAAATAGGGACATCGTGTCCACTTGTCTCCCACGCAGACGGAACATTTATATAATCCCAATCTGAATCATCATAGTTATTTTTAAAAAAATAGTAGGGTCTTTCAGATGGTCTGCGAGATAAGTAAAACTTCCACTGCCCATCAAGCGATTTTATCACCTTAGACGTACTAATATCCAAGTCTACAATGCAACTATCGTTGCAATATGGATAAAAGGACGACCTAGGCATTTCTTTGTTAATTTGGTTTATCTCAGGATTCTCCCATTCGGGGATTTCCATATCTGCCCATTCAAGTTTAGAATATTTAGACTTGTTGTCACAAGAAATAATCGACAATGTAATACTAACCGACAAAAATACCCCCAATATAAATTTAATCATCTTGTTTAAGATTAGTCAACATACTATGCAAACATAGTCTAAATAACAGTAATTTGCAAAAAAATCCTTCCCTAGTATATTTTCATAATCTAGTCAACGAGGTATTAGCACTAGAAATAATTATTTTATTACATTTGTGTTTTTTACCAAAAATAAAATCATGTCAAAAGACAACGCAATAAGAGTAATCGGAGCTAGAGAACATAACCTTAAAAATATCAATGTCGAAATACCTCGTCAAGCACTGACTGTCATTACAGGACTCAGCGGCAGTGGCAAGTCTTCACTGGCTTTCGATACAATATACGCAGAGGGACAAAGGCGTTATATAGACACATTCTCCGCCTACGCTCGGTCTTTTATTGGCAATATGGAACGTCCCAATGTAGACCAAATAACAGGTCTGTCGCCAGTAATATCGATAGAACAGAAAACAACCAATAAGAACCCTCGTTCTACGGTAGGCACCACCACTGAGATATACGATTTTTTCAGACTTTTATACGCTCGTGCCTCAGAGGCATTCTCTATGAATACAGGAGAAAGAATGGTAAGATATACAGACAAACAAATTCTAGGTCTCATAACATCGAAATATTTGAACAAAAAGATACTTGTCTTGTCGCCTATTATCAAAGGACGTAAGGGGCATTATCGAGAGCTGTTTGAACAATTCATGACAAAAGGGTATTTGCAGGTACGTGTAGACGGAGAAATAAAGGAGCTAAGACCAAGAATGATGGTAGACAGGTACAAAAATCATCATATCGAGCTAGTCGTAGACAAATTAACCGCAGAGAAGAAGAATGAAAATCGCCTTAAAAGCTCTATCGACACAGCGATGAAACAAGGCAAAGGGACAATAATAATTCTAGATATTGAAAGTGATGAGATGTCATTTTATAGTCGCTCCCTGATGTGCCCGACCACAGGAATGTCATACAAGGAGCCATCGCCACATTGTTTTTCGTTCAACTCTCCACACGGCGCCTGTACACGGTGCAACGGACTAGGTATAATCAACTCAATAGATATAAACAAGTTAATTCCAGACACTAGATTATCTATCAACGATGGAGGAATTGTGCCACTCGGCAAGCGAAAGAATAGCAAGATATTTAACATCGTTGATGCGGTGATAGCCATAAATGGAGACTCTGCATCTACGCCTATCAAAGAAGTCAGCAACGAATCCATAGACGCTATTCTGTATGGCACTACCGAACAAATCACTGTAGTAGAGAAGACCATTACCGGACGAGAGTTTAAAAACAAAATAGACTTTCACGGTATAATAAAATATATTGAACAAGAGGCCGAATCGGCAGAATCAAAAAGTGCGCAGAAATGGGTAAACCAATTCATGCAGAAAAGCACTTGCAAGTCTTGTAATGGACACAGACTGAAACCCGAATGGCTTCAGTTCAGAATTGCTGGAAGAAACATAGCCGATGTTGTTAGCATGGATATAAATGAGCTTAATGCTTGGCTTGACAATATTGAAAGTAAATTGTCAGAGAAACAACTAAAAATAGGAGCTGAGATAATCAAAGAAATTAAAAACAGAGTTGGCTTTCTCTTAAACATCGGATTGTACTACCTAAGCCTAGACCGCTCATCAGCGAGCCTATCAGGAGGAGAATCTCAACGAATAAGGCTTGCCACACAGATTGGCTCCCAACTTGTCAATGTTTTATATATACTCGACGAACCATCCATAGGCTTGCACCAACGAGACAACTCAAGGCTAATAGAGGCTTTGCAAGAGTTAAGAGATGCAGGCAACACCGTGATAGTAGTAGAACACGACAAAGAAATGATGCTTAGTGCGGACTATCTGATAGACATCGGACCTAAAGCCGGGATATACGGAGGCGAAATTATTGAACAAGGCAAGCCCTGCAACATAAAGAAAAAGAATAGTATTACGGCTCAATATCTTAACAACAAACTGAGAATCGAGATTCCAAAAACTAGACGACAGGGAAATGGAAAACATATCAGCCTTTTTGGTTGTACCGGCAACAACCTAAAAAATATAGATGTTCGCTTCCCTCTGGGAACTCTCATTTGCGTTACAGGAGTGTCAGGAAGCGGAAAGTCTAGCCTAATTAACGAAACTCTGCACCCGATTCTTAGCCAGCATTTTTATAAGTCTCTAAAAGAGCCTTTACCCTATAAAAAAATCGAAGGAATAGATAACATTGACAAGATAGTACAGGTTGACCAAAGTCCAATAGGTAGAACCCCTCGCTCTAATCCGGCAACATACACGGGTGTTTTTTCCGACATTCGCAATTTGTTTGCCGAACTTCCCGAATCCAAAATCAGAGCTTACAAGCCAGGGCGATTCTCGTTTAATGTAAAGGGCGGCAGATGCGAGGAATGTCAAGGAGCAGGACTAAAACAAATAGAAATGAACTTTCTGCCCGATGTATATGTGCACTGCGATAAGTGCAACGCAAAACGATATAACAGAGAAACCCTAGAGGTTAGATACAAAGGGAAATCTATCAGCAATGTGCTAGACATGACAATAAACCAAGCAGTAGATTTCTTCGAGAATATTCCATCAATAATTAGAAAAATAAAAGCGCTGCAAGATGTCGGACTAGGATATCTTACACTGGGGCAGTCCTCTACAACTATATCAGGCGGTGAGGCTCAAAGAGTAAAACTAGCCTCAGAGTTGTCTAAGCGCAGTACCGGCAATACTTTTTATATCCTAGACGAACCCACAACTGGACTTCACTTTGAAGATGTACGCATTCTGCTAGAGGTACTACAAAGACTTATAGAACAAGGAAATACAGTATTAATCATTGAACATAATTTTGATGTAATAAAAGTTGCCGATTACATTATAGACGTAGGTATGGAAGGCGGCAAAGGAGGCGGCGAGATAATATGCACCGGTACTCCGGAGGAAATACTAAAAAACAACAAGTCGCACACTGCCAAGTTCCTAAATCTTGAAATGAAACAATAATGCGCAGACAAATTACATGAGCAAAACAGAGCATCACAAATATGCAAAGCGTATACCTAAAATCAGTCAATAAGAAAAACAAAAAATAAACCCATGAAAGAAATTAGAGTAATTTGCGAGAATAACAACGAAGAGTGTTTTTTCCCTTTTGGTACCAAATTATCAAAGGTTGCTGAAAAATTCAATATCAAACTAGACTTCCCCACATTGGGAGCTAGAGTAAATAACCGTATTCGCTCACTAGACTATCATCTGGTGAAGTCAAGAAAAATTAAATTTATAGATTACTCAGACATTGATGGTCAACGAATTTACAAGGCCTCAGTAACATTCGTTCTGTTCAACGTAATAAAAGAGCTGTATCCCGAATACAACCTCATAATAGACCATGGCATATCATCGGGTGCATATTGCCGACTAGAAAAACGACCAAATGGCACAGACTCAAAAGAAATAAAGGAACTGACAAAAGACAACTTGCAAGAAATAAAATCAAAGATGCAAGAAATAATAGACAGCAACATTCCCTTTACGCGTCGCGAACTACTCACCCTCGAGGCGGAACAGATATACATTAAACAAGGTCAACAAGACAAAGCCGAACTCCTAAAATACAAGGGCGACCTATTTACAAATCTATACAAACTACAAAAACATTTTAACAACTTCTATGTCCCACATCTAAAATCGACAGGAGACATAGGGCTGTTCGATATTCACCAATACTTTGACGGATTTGTGGTAATGTTCCCAAAATCTACTGATTTTGGAAGCATTGCTGACTTTGTACCTCAAAACAAATACTTCGAGGTAATACGAGAACACAAAGAATGGGCAGATATATTACAAATCCCTACCGTAGCAAGACTAAACCATAGCGTAGACAACAACCAGTCATCCAAAGTGATACAGGTTTGCGAAGCTCTGCACGAAAAGAGGATTGTAAACATGGCTCATGAGATATTTGAACGCAAAGACATGGTGAAGGTCATACTTATTGCAGGGCCATCAGCATCAGGAAAAACCACATCCAGCAAAAGACTAACCGTGCAGCTTGCCGTCAATGGAATATTTGCACATGTCATCTCGCTCGACGATTACTTTGTAAACCGCGAACTTACCCCTCTCGATGCAAATGGAGACTACGACTTTGAAGCTCTTGAAGCCGTAGATATAGACTTCTTTAACAAACAACTAGGACAACTAATTGAGGGACAGGAAGTATCGCTACCAAGATTTAACTTCCATACAGGCACACGCGAATTTCCCATAGATGCCAAGCTAAAACTCGGCGAGAACGATGTTGTAATTGTCGAAGGCATACACGGCTTAAACCCTAGACTGCTAACAACCATAGACGACAGAAGAACATATAAAATCTTCATCTCTGCACTAACACAGATTTCTATTGACGAACAGAATTACATTAGCTCCACAGACAACAGATTACTCAGACGCATGCTCAGAGACTTTAAATATAGAGGATACTCAGCAAAAGACACTATAGCCAGATGGCCAAGTGTGAAACGAGGAGAAATAGAAAATATATTCCCATACCAGGACAATGCCGATGCCGTCTTCAACTCTGCATTATTATACGAGTTTGGCGTACTAAAAGGTTTTATTGACCCTATATTAAAGACTGTTCCTGAACGAGCTACTGAATTTTCGGAAGCTCAACGGCTGCTAAAACTACTATCTCATTTCCAGGTAATAAACGACAATAGTATACCACCTACGTCATTGCTGAGGGAGTTCCTAGGTGGCAGCAGTTTTGAATATTAATTTAAAAGCTACCTTTAGCGCATATGAGAAACTAAAGCATAAAGGCATGAGTGAAAGCAATGAAAAATTAACAAGGATTGCAAATCTGCTGTCTCACGAGGACATAGACCTTGCATTGCGTTTGTTGTTGGACGAAGTGTACGACACTGACGACATAAACTTGTACGAACAAGCATTGGATATAGTCCGCAGCAGAGAAACAGGAATAGACGACAAGCAGGTGAAATCGATGCTGTTAGAACTGATAGACACTCTTACAAAGCAAGACTCTGCGCCGCTTGACGTGGAAAAGGTTTATATTGACCTTACTGGCATAACAAAAAAATATGCAGGCAATAGTCCTTTTCGCTTGGGACCAGTAGATTTACAGGCAAAAGCTCGTTATATAGTCGGGCTTGTGGGCGAAAATGGCAATGGAAAAACAACGCTACTACGTATTATTGCTCAAGACCTTACGAGTACAAGTGGCAGCATAAGATACGACATTGGATATGAGGGCGATAGCCTGTACACGCTACGCAGTATGATGGCTTATGTTCC
>JBKECW010000005.1:0-9369 GCA_047975005.1 Bacteroidales bacterium
ATTCTCGGGCTCTTCCTCAGCATTCAGATGATAAAGGTTTCCGAAGAATACATCAAAACCATGATTTGTAGGCAAAAATTTATCTAAGTCGCCCAAGTGATTTTTACCAAACTGACCCGACGCATACCCGAGAGGCTTCAACAATTCTGCCAGTGTCGGGTCTTTCTCGGAAATACCATAGTCGTCGCCCGGCATACCAATTTTATATAGCCCTGTTCTTTTAGGACATTGCCCTGTAATAAATGCAGAACGCCCGGCAGTACAACTCTGCTGACCATAGGCATCTGTAAACAATACTCCATCTTTTGCAATACGGTCGATGTTAGGCGTTTGATAGCCCATCATACCAAGGTTGTAACAACTGGGGTTATACCAACCGATATCATCGCCAAAAATTACTAAGATATTTGGTTTTTCGCTCTTCTGAGCAGAAACTGCTAGCCCCACTAGTAGTAGAGCGACAGTGGAAAAAATGTTCTTTATCATAATCATTTATATGTTTAATTTTTATTTCCCTTCTCCTGCACTCATAAAGGACTGCAGAATCTCGTCGAGGTTAAATGACGCCGGTTTCTGACGTGGTGGATATTTTGCAAATGTAGATATCATCTTTCCTGCAATATCCTGCGAAGCTGCACCCAAGAACTGTATACGCTCTTCCATCCACGCATAATATGAATTGGAATTATGTTGGGCTCGCTCGAAAGGATCCATTCGCAAATCAAATACTAAAGGCATACGCATCTTAATAAATGGGTACATCCAAACTCCATATTGCTTTGCTTTCTGCTCCATGAAAACAAGCTTCCATCGGTCGTAGCGCATTGCAACCAATTGTCCGTCGTCATTCCAATAAAAGAACTCTCGGCGTGGCCAGTTTGTTTCGCCATATTGATTTTTAGAAATCTCTTTCTCCCCTGTCAAAAATGGCAACAGGTTGTATCCGTCAAGATGAACGTTGTATGTTCTATTCACACCTTTATAGCCATTGAGTAGCCTTTCCTTAATATCAGGGATCCCTGCAGCTGCCATAATAGTTGGCACCCAATCGTTGCCAGCTGTGATTTCATTAATTACTCGTCCAGCCGGAATATTTCCAGGCCATTTAATAATACATGGAACACGGTATCCGCCCTCCCAGTTTGTATTTTTCTCCGAACGGAAAGGTGTTGTCCCAGCATCGGGCCATGTGTTGAAATGAGGACCGTTGTCGGTTGTATATATAATTAAAGTATTATCATCAACACCCAGCTCTTCAAGCTTGGCAAGGAGCTGCCCTATTTGATCGTCATGTTGCATCATACCGTCAGCATAGGTATTAAGTCCTGTTTTCCCATCGTATTCGTCAGGCACACGAGTAACATAATGCATACGAGAAGTATTCATCCAACAAAAAAAAGGTTTATCGTCTTTCACTTCTCGCTCCATAAAATCCATGGCTGCATCCAAAAACTCTTGATCTACAGTTTCCATTCGTTTCTTAGTCAATGGTCCCGTATCTTCGACCTTGCCATCTGCGGTGCTTTTTATTACGCCTCGAGGACCATATTTCTTTCTATACTCGGGATTTTTAGGATAATCAACATTCTCAGGAGATTCTTCTGCATTTAGATGATAGAGATTGCCATAAAATTCATCGAAACCATGATTGGTGGGTAGAAACTCGTTCTTATCGCCAAGGTGATTTTTTCCGAATTGCCCTGTTGCATAACCTAAGGGTTTTAATAGTTCTGCCAATGTCGGATCTTCTGGCTGTATACCTAAGTCTGCTCCAGGAATACCTACTTTTGTCATACCAGTACGCACGGGCATTTGCCCTGTGATAAACGCAGATCGCCCTGCCGTACATGATTGCTCTGCATAATAATCGGTAAAAATAGTGCCTTCGGCAGCAATCTTATCAATATTCGGAGTTTTATAACCCATCATGCCACGGTTATTATAACTCAAGTTCCAATAAGCAATATCATCTCCAAAGATAACAAGTATGTTGGGTTTCTCACTTTTTTGTGCAAACCCAACTAGCCCAATTAATAATAGGACCGTCGTAGAGAGAACATTTTTTCTCATAATAAAGTACTCTAATTATTAGTATTAAAAGTCTATGTCATAATCTTTCTTAGAACCAATATAAACACGTCTTTGTTCAAATAATATGCACTTTTTAATTATTTACAAATGCTTAAGATTAGGCATGTTTTTTTTAACTTTTATCAACCTCGTGTTTTATCTATCATTCTTTCAAAAAAAACATACCAAGATTCAAATTGCAAAACAAACACCGAACAAATACCAATACTATATTTTATAAGAATCATGACCTTGTTGTAAGCAAAGGGTCTAAATACCCACAAACCCACTGCTTATTGATAGACAATCACAGAAGATTATCTATATCATCAAACCGAATAGAAGCACATAGAAAAAAAACTCAAATTTTATTTCACACTTATTTTTGTCCTCTCATTAAAAACAACTATCTTTGTGCCACTTAAAATTGATGGTCCAGTAGCTCAATTGGATAGAGCAACAGCCTTCTAAGCTGTAGGTTCTAGGTTCGAGTCCTAGCTGGATCACAATAAAGTAAAGGCTACATCTAGCCAACAACAGCAAGTCCTGTAAGACTGAGTCTTACAGGACTTGCTGTTGTTTTAGAGAAAGGCACTAGCCCTGCTCTTCCGGTTGCTATTTATTTATAGATATCTGACAAATATCAAATAACTAAGAAAGATCCATATCTCAAATTAATTAAAAATACAAGGTCATACCCCTTCCGCATCGCCAAACAAACTGACATGAACACGGGGACAATATTGCCAATTATTTTCCACCGCCAGCATAAAGGCCTTTTTGAAGCTTTGCGCCAATTCAGCCTCAGTCGAACCAAGAGGCATAACATAAATATCTCTGTCGGTCCACCCCCTGAGTCGATTTAGAAAGTCCTCTTTTATCTCACGATCTTCAGAGCTGTCTGCCACTACAAATTTCAGCTGAAAGTCCTTCCCCGTTTCTTTGCAATGGTCAATAATCTTCTGTATAGACATTATATTCAAACGCTTATCGGGACGATGACAACTGTACTGCATAGCATTTTTCAACTTTGGCGAAATACTGAAAAAGTCGATCCACGGCAATACCTCATCGTCGCTGGTAGTGCCGTTGGTCTCTATCGACACATGGCAACTCAACTCCTCTTTAATGGCTTTGCACAGCATTTTCAGTGGCTTGGGCTGAATGAAAGGCTCGCCTCCAGTTACTACCACATGATTGATGTTGTGCAGGTTGTGCCGTAGCGTAGTAATAATATCGTTAATCTCCCACTGCTCTCTATCCGATGTATCGAGCGAGGCGTGAGGAGTGTCGCAGGCACTGATAGAGCCATCTTCCAACTTCCAATGGCAGGACAGATTACAACCTGCCAACCTCACAAACAGTGAGGGTACGCCGACTAGCCTGCCCTCCCCTTGTATCGTGCCGGGCAAAGGCAGCCCTGTTGTCGACAACTCGGCAATCCTCTTGCCGTCAGCGTCAAAGAGTATGGGGAAAATTCCCGTTTTTGCTAGATATATTTTTGACATTCTCGTTCTATGATAATGCAGGATCTGCAACTCCTGCTTCGGCAAAGGCTTTTGCTCTTAGATTGCAACTGTCGCACTTGCCACAGGGCGTTGTCTGCGGCGCATAACAGGTATGAGTGTATTTATAATCAACTCCAAGCTCAACACCTAGTTTTATCTCTTCCGACTTTGTCATATTGATAAAAGGAGCATTCAGCCTGATAGGCTTATTGTCGACTACGGCACAGACTGTTCCTTGATTAACCGCATTCTGCATCGCAGCTATAAACTCCTCTCGGCAGTCTACATAGCCCGAATAATCAACCTGACTGACACCAATAAAGATATCCTGCGCTCCTACAGTCTCTGCAACAGATGCCGCCAATGATAAAAAAATCATATTGCGAGCCGGAACATAAGTTGTGGGAATACTTTGTCTGTTTATATCGCCATCCTCTACGGGAATATTACTGTCGGTCATTGCCGAACCTCCCCACAAACTCATCTGCATGTCAAGGATAAAATGCTTCTTCACGCCCGTCAGCTCTGCCTGCTTCTTTGCCTTTTCCAACTCCACCACATTTTTTTGTCCGTAGTTGATGGTCAAAGCATATAACTCAAAGCCCTGCGACTTTGCAAGATGCAACGCCGTCGTAGAGTCTAAGCCTCCAGACAATAGCACTACCGCCTTTTTGTTGTTGTTTTCTGTGTTCATGGCTGCAAAGATAATAATTCGGTGGTAGATTTTGGGATAGGTACTTGTAGAGATAAAATGGCAACTAAAACATTTACCTAAAATTCATATTGACAGTCCCATTAGGCTTCCATTTTTTCTTATTTTTGTGTCAGCAAAAAATTAAAATTTAAAATAATGAATATCTCCAATTACAATTTTTCAAACAAAAGAGCTCTTATAAGAGTGGATTTCAACGTGCCTCTAAACGAAAACCTTGAAATCACTGACGACACAAGAATTCGTGCTGCCGTGCCGACGATCAAGAAAATTATCGAAGGCGGAGGTATGCCTGTCATCATGTCGCACTTAGGACGACCAAAAAACGGTCCCGAAGATAAATTCTCACTTTCTCATATTACAGGAAGATTGTCGGAACTGCTTGGCACTAAGGTAAAAATGGCTCCCGACTGTATAGGAGAAGAAACTGCCAAAATGTCGAAAGACCTAAAACCCGGCGAGGTACTAGTGCTAGAAAACCTACGCTTCTACAAAGAAGAAACTGCCGGCGACGCGGAGTTTGCAAAAAAACTTGCCGCAAACGGCGACTGTTGGGTAAACGATGCTTTCGGAACGGCTCACAGGGCTCACGCCTCCACTGCCGTTATTGCTCAGTTCTTCCCTAATGACAAAATGTTTGGACTGCTCGTCGAAAGCGAAGTTAACAGCCTTGAAAAAGTAGTGTCCAATCCTGCTCGCCCACTAACTGCAATAATGGGTGGCGCTAAGGTGTCTACAAAGATTACCATTATAGAGAACATGCTTAACAAAGTTGATAACCTGATTATCGGCGGAGGCATGATTTTTACATTCGTAAAAGCTATGGGTGGAAATATCGGCTCGTCGCTTTGCGAAGACGATTATCTAAAACTTGCTAAAGAAATTATCGAGAAAGCTAAAGCTAAAGGCGTTAACTTGATTATCGCTGATGACTGTGTGGCTGCCGACAAATTCGATAACAACGCTAACACAGAAGTTTGCTCAGCTAGTAAAATCAAAGACGGATGGCTTGGTCTTGATGTCGGTCCTGACACAATCGCCAAATTCAAAGAAGTCATCAGCAACTCCAAAACAGTTCTTTGGAACGGTCCCGCAGGTGTTTTTGAAATGGATAAATTCGCTGCCGGAACAATAGCCATTGGCGAAGCAGTGGTCGAAGCTACCAAAAAAGGAGCTTTCACCCTAGTTGGCGGTGGCGACTCTGTTGCCGCTGTAAATAAATTCGGTTTTGCCGACAAAGTGTCGTACATCTCTACCGCAGGTGGTGCAATGCTAGAGTTTCTTGAAGGCAAGGAACTTCCGGGCATAGCTGCCGTGAGGAACTAAAATACTCTTTCTCGCAAAGAGAAATAATATCATAACTTGAAGGGGGCGTCCAAAAGGACACCCCCTTTTTTTTTCTGCCTACTCGCTCTCCTTTACAAATTTCTTGTCAGAGTTTCCGTCCCTTGGTGTAGTATTCTTCCATTCCATCTCACTTGATGTCAATTTGAGAATATAATACTGCCCCGTACACACACTATCCATATCATATAGAGTTATCACAGCGTGGTTGAGACTCACAAGGTAGGTCATGTCGACAGTTGTATCCCTATCGCTAAGAGCATCGTGGCTATAAATAGAGCAGCTTTTATCACTATTAAATGTGTACTCCACATAGCCGTCGACTGCTAGATTTGGGTCGTCATTATAGACAGACCATTTCCCCGCCAGACTGTTTATATCGACCCCCTCATCTTCGCTGCATTGGCACGACACAAAGCCGAATACAGCACTACATAATAATAAAATCACTAATTGTCCTTTTGTCTTCATATGGTTATAATTTTGAATTTTCAGATATCAGATTAACTCCTTCGTTTTCTTAGGAGTCCTAACATCTGCCCTACTCCAATTCCATAATACGTTCTGTCTTTATTTATCTGCAACATAGGCGAAACTGTTAAGCCCCAAACTCGTGTTATAGGAAATTCTATTTTTGGGTTTATTATCAGACTCACAGTCTTCTGTTTATCATAATTCCATGTATAATTCTCCGTCAAAACACCATCACCTACTTTTTTCCAATTCTCCGGCTCTTCAATAATTGTGTAAGCCAATCCGACAGACAAGTTTGCCCTGATGGTTCCGCTTGGGTTTAATTTATAAATCCTCCCTACCCCAATCTGAAAACCATTTAGTTTGTCGTAAGTCTGTATGAGTCCCAATGACAGAATTTCTATGGGCGCACCCACAGTATAGTCCTCAGGCTGAGATTTTGCTTTTCGTGTGTTAGCAATATATCCAAGTTTGAAAGAGTATTTCTCTTTGCAGACATAATTCAAGTTCAAATCGCAGCCAAAATAGTTACCAATATTTCCTTCTGCACTAAGATATATAGCATTATTATCTCCAAATTGAGCCTTAGCAATATTTATACTAAGCATTAGCAACAGCGTAGCGAGTAAACAAATCTTCATGGTATTTTTTTTTAGTTTACATTTATAAGACGATGTAATGCAAAGAAGGTTGCGTAGCTCAAAAGAAAAAAGTAAATCCGCTGAGATTTCAATATTGCAAAACCAAATTAAAACTTTCTCAAATATCAATATCTAGCGTATAGCATCTATGCGGGTTGTCGTCATTGCGAGCGCAGCGTGGCAATCTGTTCCTTGTCGGTAGAAATTGCTTCGTCTCAAGCTCCTAGCAATGACGTTGGTATTCTGAAGCTGAGAATATTTTATAAAAAAAACAATTATACCAACATTATATATATACAGAAATACAGTAATTTAAAAAACTATATTTAGACATATTCAAAGCAATAATATAATTATAAATTCCTAATTATATAAATACAGATGGATTAATATAACATGAATTTATAATATTAAAAGGTCGAAAGTAATTACAGAAATATGTGTATACAATTTCAATAATTCTAATGAAAAAATTAAGCTACGAAATTATATCTAATATGCACTAACACGATTTTTATAATGATAATTACACTAATAATCGCAATATTCGAAACTTGGCAAACGCTTAGCTAGTGCTTACCATAACACTCCATGCTAGCTCAACCCAACTCGAAGCTAAAAAATCAAGAACCCCAATCACACAAAATCAAACAGCGTTTCGTCGCTTTCGACAATCGAAAATAGAAGCTCTCGGCGGATTAAAACCATACAAGTTATCCACATTTTTATGAACTTTTGAGACAAGCGGCACTAAAACGCCCTCCCCTACCGTAGGTTATTAACAAAGCGACAACAACAATGCTTTGATTCTTTCCCGTCATTGCGAGCGTCAGCATGGCAATCTGTTCGTTCTGTGTCGTCATTGCGAGCGCAGCGTGGCAATTTGTTCCTTGTCGGTAGAGATTGCTTCGTCGCCAGCTCCTCGCAATGACGTTCTTGTATTTCTAAATAAAAGCTGCTCGCTTAAAGCCTACGGCATACAGCATCATTTCATGCATCATTTCATGCCTCATTTCATATTCTAAACTTTAGCTTATCTTTGGGGGTATTATTTTTCTAATTAGTCAATAAAGAATCAAATATCAACGACATGAATAAAATATTTTGGGTGTTCGCAGTGGTTTCTCTCGGCTTTCTGACATCTTGTACATTCGCAGAAGAAATAAGTTTCAATGCCGACGGAAGTGGCAAAATAGTGATGAGCCTTGACGGTTCGCAAGCTGTAGCCATGATGGGAAGCCAAATACAGGGAGGTGATAATAAAGCGATGGATTCTACTATCTTCATCAAAGACCTGATAGAGAAAGAGGGAAACAAGATACCCGGGCTTTCGGAACTAAGCCCCGAAAAATTAGAAACTCTGAAAAAGGTGGGGATATACATACTTATGAACACCGAAGCAAAGAAAATGAACTTTGATATGTTCTCCGACTTTGACACGGCAAACGATATTAATAAGATTTTTGAGGCGTTTAGGGAGGTAAACGAAATTCAGAAAAAGCACGGCAAAGGAAATGGAAAGATGCCGGCAGATTTCGGCTCTATGTTTGGCGTAAATGACGGCGTGTCGGCAAAGGTACAATACGAATTTAAAGGCAAAACCTTCAAAAGAACTACTATTATTCTCGACGAGAAGTTACTACGGCAAAATGCCGACAGCCTCGCACGGGGTGAAGCCTCCATGTTTCTTTCCAACTCAAAGTACTCCCTCAAATATCACTTCCCAAAGAAGATAGAGTCTGTATCGCCCGACAAGGTCATGATAAGTGCTGACGGCAAAACAATGATGCTCGAAGTAAACTTCTCAGACTATCTGAAAGACCCAAAAATCCTTGACGTAGAAGTGAAATTGAAGTGAAAAACAATGCTTAATACTCCCTGTTGATATTGGTATTGACAGGGAATACAATGGTCTGATGTAACTATTAAGCCAAAAGAGTTATTCTTAAAAACTGTGCATACCATTTGTTTTTCAGGCATCAACGACACACCTTCAGAGACGCACGGCAGTGTATCTCTACATCCTCCTGTACTAAAAGGCTGAAAGCCTTGCATCTGATAGCGTAGGGCGAAGCCTTACGACTAGATAATTCCTTGCATATCAAGCACTGAAAGTGCGATAGACGGTAGAGATTGCTTCGTCGCAGTCTCCTCGCAATGACGTTTATTTATTGGCTGCTTGCTTAAAGCATAAAGCCTACTGCCTACAGCATTTTTTAAACCCTAAACAATTAAACCTTAAACTTTGATATGTGCGATGGATTTACACTATTCTACTGATAAGGGTATCTGCACATTAAACGAGGCTCCGTCTTGTCGAGGATTTATTTCAACCAAAGAGCAAGCAGCAAACAACACCAAGGGATTACCGTCATTATCAATCAGTAACTGAGGACGTTCTAGGCGGTTGACCTTAATATGCTCACCGTTTTTTAGGCATAGCTCCTTTTTCATAAAGTAAGGATTAGCAGGCTTTGTCCATTTCATGCCATCGACCGATTCTAGTATTGCTAAGCCCGGCTCTGCTCCCGTTATTCTGCCTGTAAAATCCTTAATAAGAGCATAAAACCGCTTATACCCTTTGTGATACCACACGTAAGGGTCTTCGGCAGAAGCTATA
>JBKECW010000006.1:0-17965 GCA_047975005.1 Bacteroidales bacterium
TACGAGGAGCAGACGAAATTATAGCCTTGAGAAGTGTCGGCTACAAAGGTTTCTTGATGGGCGAAAGTTTTATGAAGACCAAAGAGCCTCATAAGGAGCTAGAGAAACTAATACGACTTATATGCAATAAGCCTAACTACACACAGGAGGATGATTAAAAACAGCAAAAGCATGAAGCCTATAGCTTACAGCTTATTGCAAAATTTCAAACAGATGAAGATAAAGATTTGTGGATTAAGGGATTATCAAAATATTCAAGCAGTAGACCAATTGGGTGTTAACTTCGTGGGTTTTATTTTTCACGAGAAATCACCCCGCAATATACCATTGACCACAGCACTGCCAAAAAGTAAAGCTGCAAGGGTAGGCGTGTTTGTAAACGAAGAAAATTCCAAAATCCTCGACATAGCAAAAGGAGCAGGACTAAGCCACGTACAACTACATGGAAATGAGACGACAACACAGGTCAAGGAGCTAAAACAACAAGGGCTTATAATCATAAAAGCTATAAGCATCGGCAATAAGCAGGATTTGAGAAAGGCTCAAAGATTTGATAATATTGCAGATATAATTCTCCTCGACACAAAAGGAAAAGAAGCAGGGGGCAACGGAATAAAATTCGATTGGCAAATAATTGAAGACTATAAGCTAAACACCCCATTCTTATTGAGTGGAGGCATAGACATATCAGATGCAGAAGCAATAAAAAGCATCAAACATCCAAAGTTCTTGGGCATCGACATAAATAGCAGATTTGAGATAGCACCTGCAATGAAAGATATTCAGAAGATAAAAGAATTTATAAACGAAATAAGACAATAAGATGATTAACAAAGAACCAGAGAACGGGAGCTACGGCGAGTTTGGCGGAGCATTTATACCCGAGTTGCTAGTTCCCAATGTGGAAGAGTTAGAAAGCAAGTATCTGCAGATAATGAATGCTGCCGACTTCAAGAGCGAATTTGAGAAGCTGCTGAAAGACTATGTTGGTCGCCCTACTCCACTCTATTATGCAGAGAGATTGTCGAATAAGTACAACACGCAGGTCTATCTGAAACGAGAGGATTTAAACCACACCGGAGCGCACAAAATCAACAATGCGCTTGGGCAAGTCTTGATAGCCGAACGGCTCAACAAAAAGCATATAATAGCAGAGACAGGAGCGGGTCAGCATGGAGTTGCTACGGCTACAGCTTGTGCATTGCGCAACATAAAATGCACGGTTTTTATGGGGGCAGTAGATGTTGAGCGTCAGGCAACAAATGTCAAACGGATGAAAATGCTTGGAGCAGAGGTCATTGCAGTGCAAAGTGGCAGCAAAACCCTAAAAGACGCTTGCAACGAGGCAATCAGATATTGGATAAACAATTCTAAAGACACTCATTATGTTATAGGTTCGGTTGTAGGTCCTCATCCCTACCCTGATATGGTGGCAAAATTTCAATCTGTCATCAGCGAAGAAATCCGCAAACAGCTAAAAGAGCAGACAGGAAACGAGTTGCCTACTCATGTAGTAGCTTGTCTTGGAGGCGGCAGTAATGCTGCAGGGGCTTTTTATCATTTCATTGACGATGATGGAGTTGAGCTAATCGGAGTTGAAGCAGCAGGGCTGGGAGTAGATACCGACAAAACAGCCGCTAGTATTGCTCTCGGTTCAGAAGGAGTGCTTCACGGCTCATACACATATCTGATGCAGGACACTGACGGACAGATAGTAGAGCCTCATTCTATTTCAGCGGGGCTAGATTATCCGGGAATCGGTCCCATCCATTCGTATCTACACAAAAATGGACGAGCAAAAATAATCAGTGCCACCGACCAAGAGGCTCTGGATGCAGGTTTTGAGCTTACTCGCATTGAAGGTATCTTGCCCGCATTGGAGTCTGCTCATGCCTTGGCAGCATTATCTCAAATCAAGTTTACACCCTCCGACATCGTAGTGGTAAATCTCTCAGGTAGAGGCGATAAAGACCTAGAGACATATCTGCAACATTGGAAGAATAAAGATTAAAACATTTGCTATTCTGAAAGATAAACAGCAAGTTTGTATCATATTGGTACATCGTCGGTATTGAAAAAGTAAAAGATAAGATTATGATAATAATAAGCAGCAGAGAATTTAATATCCCTTTTTAAAAGCGAACGTAAAGTTTAAACCAAAGTACAGAAACTGATAGCCGAACTCAGGACACATCCCTACACTGGAACAGGCAAACCCAAGCCAATAAAAGGCGACCGAGCAGGACAATAGTCAAGAAGGATAAATAAAAAAGACCGTCTGATATATCGTATATACGAAGAAGTGGTAACAGTGCTAGTACTTTCAGCATATGGACATTATGATGATAAATAAAATGAACAATACAAAAAAATACATTCAGGCAAGGAAGGATATATTTTCAATATACATATTGCCGGACTTCCCTCAAAGGGGAAATTTAAAAGACACAATCCTGTCGCTACAAGCTGCAGGAGTAGACATGCTGGAGCTTGGCATACCGTTTTCCGACCCTCTCGCCGATGGACCGACCATCCAAAGATACAGTCAACAGGCACTTGCAAATGGTTTTTCGATTTCACAACTTTTCAAGGACCTTGATGCTATCAAACAGCATGTCAGAATTCCATTGGTGATAATGGGCTATATAAACTCTGTTCTTGCCTACGGGATGGATAAGTTTCTGGAACAATGCAAGAGTGTCTATATAGATTCTGTCATCCTTCCCGATATGACTCCACATATTTACAAAACCCGCTTTATTGACAAGTTTAAGAAAGCCGGAGTATCTCCTGTATTTTTGGTAACACCACAATCCACAGATGAAAAGATTGAGGAAATAGCAAGTCTATCGGACAGTTTCATTTACGCTGTTTCTGACAATAGTACGACAGGCACTGAGTCGGGTAAATTCAATGACGACACTATACAGTACTTCAGACGCTTACGGCATAAAATCAATGACATCCCTATTTTGGCAGGTTTTGGCATTCACAACAAGGCAACATTCAATCAGGTCTGTTCTGAGCTCAACGGTGGTATCATTGGCAGTGTCTTTTTAAAATCACAAGCAGAAGACGTTAGTGTAGAGGAATTTACTAGAAACATAAAGGGCTGATTCTAAAAATTACTCCCCACGGTCAAATAATTTCTGTATATTCGCTGTTTATATATATAAAATGAAAATATTAATAGTTGAAGATACGATTATTATTAATAAGCAAATAGTTAGTGCATTGGAGGCAGAGAAAATTATATGTGAATCGGCAACTAACTACATTACAGCTTCCGAAAAAGTTGAGATATACGAGTATGACATAGCCGTTATCGATATAAATCTTCCCGATGGTAGCGGTCTTGATGTAATCAGAGAGCTAAAAGCAAAGAATTCAAAATGCGGAATAATAATCGTTTCTGCAAGAAACTCCCTTGATGACAAAATCAACGGATTAGAATTGGGAGCAGACGATTATATGACCAAGCCCTTTGCCATAGAAGAACTTATTGCGAGAATAAAAGCAATAAGAAGACGAAAAACTTTTGACGGACAAAAATCTTACATATTTTCCGACCTGACAATAAATCCAGATTCTAAGAATGTGACAATTGCAGAAGGAGAGTCTTTAAAGCTAACAAAATCAGAGTACAATCTTCTGGTTTTGTTTATCGACAACAAACATCGAGTAATAACAAAAGAGACTCTGGCAGAACACCTCTGGGGCGACCACATGGACATGGCAGACTCCTTCGATTTTATATACTCACATATTAAGAATCTTAAATCAAAATTAAAGAAAGCAGGAAGCTCGGTTTCCATAAAGGCGGTGTATGGAGTCGGCTATAAAATAGTTAACAAAAACTAGCATGGCATGGCTAAAGGGAAGACCATAAAATTAAAATATAAAACAATTCTATATTACACAATATGGATTATTCCGATGTTGTTCCTTTGCATGATTTCTGCGTATTTCACCATTCAACATATCGCGTACGATGAGATTGATGAGGCATTGTTATTTTCCAAAGAAAGAATAGAAAAAGACTGGAAAGAATATAATATCCTCCCTGAGGGTTTTGCCCAAATAGACCGAGTAGCGGAGTCTTTTGAGCCTTTCTATAGCGACACACTGCTATTAGAGAGTGGAGACAACGAAATGATTCCACACAGACTTCTAACATTCTGTTTGTCAGATAACGACAGGCACTTAAGCATTACTCTAGAGATGCTATTATTTGGGAAAGACGATGTCGTACAAGGAGCATTTGTCCTATCCTTAACTTTTCTAGCCTTTATTATACTGGGGCTAATATCCCTGAACAGGGTTGTAAATAAAATATGGAAACCCTTTAACTCGACACTGGCAAAACTGAATACCTTTTCGGTAACAAGCGATAGCCTTCCAGAGTTTCCGGAAACCGACGTACAAGAGTTTCGTATGCTCAATGCGCAGCTTACACGTATGATGGGGCGAACTAAGAATGACTATGAAAATGCAAAAGAATTTAACGAGAACGCCTCCCACGAACTACAAACACACTTAGCGTTAGTCAGAGTCGAACTAGATGAACTTATTGCCAAGGCATCCGACAGAGAGGACTTGATGCATCCTCTTAGCAGAGCCTACAATACAGTGTCAAAACTAAACAAGGTTATAAAAGGCTTATTGTTAATAAGCAAAATAAATAATGAGGAGATTAATAACTCAGAGGAAATAAATCTTAAAAGCGAAATAGAAAGCGATGCCGAGATATTTAAAGAGGCTGCCGAAGTTAGAAATATATATTTCAACATGAAATTTAAAAATGACCTTGTTATTTCAGCCGACAAATCATTGATGAACATTCTATTTAGCAATCTTTTTAAGAATGCCCTTATTCACAATCATCAAAGTGGCTTTATAAACGCATCATTGCAAGGTTCTGTATTTGAAATATCAAACTCTTGCGAGGAAGTCTTGGACGACGTATCAATAGCTTTTGAGCGTTCAGTAAAAGGGAAAAGCGGTAATACAGGCATTGGGCTTTCACTTGTCAAACATATTTGCAATCTTTGCAAAATAGAAATACGTTATACGGTGGAGGACAATGTTCACAAATTCACCCTAGATTTTAGCAATCTCGTAATTCAAAAAAAATGGAAGTAGCAATTGAGCAGTCATGGAAAGCTTTATTACAAAACGAGTTTAGTCTTACTTATTTTGAAGAATTGTGTGCTTTTGTAAGACATGAATATAAAACGGCAACTGTTTACCCTGCGGCAAACCAGATTTTCAGATGCCTCGATTTGTGCCCACTCGACAAGGTCAAGGTTGTAATAATGGGACAAGACCCATATCATGGCGACAATCAGGCTAATGGTCTTTGTTTTTCAGTTAATACTGGCGAACGACTACCTCCCTCATTGAGAAACATTTACAAAGAAATAAGTAGTGATTTAGGTGTAGCACCCCGCTTAAACGGAGATTTAGCACATTGGGCAGAACAAGGAGTTTTGTTGTTAAACGCTACATTGACAGTCAGAGCACACAATGCCGGCTCGCATCAGAAAAAAGGATGGGAGACATTTACAGATGCAATAATACGAGAACTTTCAGCAAAAAAGGAGAATATAGTTTATATACTTTGGGGAAATTATGCTCAGAAGAAGGGAGCTAATATCAACAATAATAATAACTTGATATTAAAATCGGTACATCCGTCTCCATTATCGGCATCGAGAGGATTTTTCGGCAACAAGCAATTTAGCAAGACTAATGAATATCTGAAAAAACATGGACTCGCACCGATTGAATGGTGATTTAGCAAACAATACCACCATGATAATTGTTTAAGTTTAAGAATTTAGTATTTTTACAAAAAAAAACAAACTATTGAAGCAAATAACATAAGTGATAAGATATGAAAGGAACTATTTACTTACTATTGGCAGTTGCTATTGTATTACTGTCAGCAAACATTTCGTCGGCACAGCAAACAAGACCATCCTTAAGAGAGAAACTAGTCTTTGGTGGTAACGTTGGGGGATATTGGGATGGCGATTATGCCAACATCTCTATTCAGCCAACAGTTGGATATAAATTCAACAGTTTTCTAACCGGTTACGTAATGCCCGGCTACTCTTATTACTCTGAGGGTAATCAAGACCAATCAACGTGGAGTTTAGGTGCAATGTTAAGAGCTTTACCTATACCTCAAATGTATCTATCGTGCGAGTACGGTCATCATTGGAGTACATACAAATACGGAAATAGGTCTAACACCAAGAGTCAATATGAATCGCTTTGGCTTGGTGGTGGTTACAGACAGTACATCAGCAGAAATGGCTATATTTACATAGGAGCATCATACAATGTACTTCACGACAAGGACAACAACTTATACGAAGCGTGGCAACCACAAGTTGGCGTAGTGTTTGGAATCTAGCCTCTACTGCATTCCTACAATCTTAAACTCAGTGCGTCTATTTATCTTGCGTCCCTCCTCTGTGTTATTGTCTGCAATAGGTCTAGTATCTCCAAAACCTTTGTAGCTAAGCCTGTTGGGCGATATATTATTTGCTCTCAGAGCCTCATATACAGACTTTGCCCTGCTTATACTTAATTTGAGGTTATGTTCTGAGTTGCCTGTATTGTCGGTATGTCCGCTCAGCTCAATTTCTATTGAGGGATTATTATTCAGAAACTCTATCAGTTTATCAATCTCGTATGTAGACTCTGGCAGTAATTCCGAAGAGTTTATTGCAAAAGCTATATTATTGAGGACGACATTTTTATTCGTATCAATTGGTGTTAGCCGAACGTCGATATTATAAGGTCTGTCGACATCATTTACAGAGTCGAGCTGAAAAGTAGAGCTGTAGATAAGGTAGCCGTCTCGTGATACATTAAATGCAAATTTTCCCAACATTGGCAAGCAAAATAAGAAGCTGCCTTTTTCTCCCATACAGGAGTGAGATTTTAGAAAAAGTTGATTGTTTGATATATTAAAAAACTCCATCTTAGCACAAATCGGTTCACCTGTATTTAGGTCGGTAATGGTTCCCGATATATATGTAGTTGGTATTGCGCTGTATTTCTCAGGAAGTTCGAAAGTGAAAATATCCATCTTGTTAGCTTCGTCTCTCCCCGATGACATGAAGGCAGTTCGTCCGTTTCTACTGACAAACAATCCCTGCTCAGCTTGCTCGGTATTTATCGGGCAACCTAAATTTTGGACCTTACTCCACTCTTTAGTTTCTGCATTATATGATGTTTTGAAAATATCAAAATCCCCCAGACTTATCCAACCTTTAGAGGCAAAATATAGCGTTTGATTATCGCTATGAATAAATGGTGAGATATCGTCGGCATTTGTATTTACCGAAACTCCAAGGTTTACGGCATCGCCCCACACAGGTCTTCCATCGACAAAACCCTTTAGCTCGCATTTCCAAATATCCTTACCTCCACATCCTCCTGGTCTATTGCTGACAAAGTACAACTCCTTCTGATTTGCTGAAAAAGACGGCTGCCCATCCCATGCAGAACTGTTTACAGGGACTCCAACATTGAATGGCTGGCTCCATCCCTCATCAGTCTTTACAGACATATATATTTCGCAGCTTCTTCGTCTCGAATCGGCAGAGCAGTTGGTATATAGAATAATTTTACCATCGCTTGATATGCATTGTGCCCCCTCGTTGTAGGGAGTATTTATTGCCCCAGGCAATGGCACTGCCTCATGCCACTCTCCACCTACCAGATGGCTTACATAAAAGTCCTCTTGAGGCATCTGAGAAGTTGGCAATAATCTTGTGAATATCAGCTCATTCTCAAAAACAGACAAAGATGGCCAATATTCAGAGTTAGCAGTATTAACATTCGACGAGAGCCGTTCTAGTTCAATGTCTTTATTGCCTTCATAAAGCTCCACGACATTAGGCAGATCTTCCAACATCTGTTTTGCCACAGTTCTTGTTTTACTCGGTTTGCTGTCTGCAATATATTTCTCTAGCCAGACCTCTGTATTACCGAAGTCTCTCAGTCTGCGAAAGCATGTGGCTATTTTATATGGCAAGATGTATAGACGAGTACTATCTACAGCATATGCTTTTAACGAATATTCCAATTGTGATTCAGTCTCATCAAGGTCATCATAGCATTGCGCCAATAAGACTAAAGCCTGAAAATAATTAGGAGAACGCTCTATCGCTTCTTTTAGAGTTGCGATTTTCTTATCAGGCTCTAAGGTCAGACTTATAGTTTTTGCCTTTTCGTATAGACTGACTGCCTTTTTTGAAATACCTTCTTGAGCTATTGATGTTCCCAAACAGCAATAGCTCAAGAATATTGTAAGCACAACTTTCACAGGCATATATGTATATCTATTAATGAAACAATTATTTACAGAAACACAAATATAGCAAATATCAAACAATGACAATATTATTACCCCCTGAGCTACTCAATATAATGATAGAGAAAAAGGTTGACACTAACGATTAGTATACAGCTCGCTTACAAAATCTCATGCTCCTTAATACCGTATTTATCACGCACTTGACCAAGCAAATCCTGCCGAACTACAATAACAATATCCCTCCCTGACTCCAAAGCAACCTTTAGTAACGAGTCGTAGCCCAAACCCTTAAGCTCCAGTCCGCCGATTTCATCTATCCACAGAGCTGTATCGTCGGGAAAACTCCGTACATACTCCTCCGCAGCGGCAAAAGCCTCTTTGGAGAACGCAAAACACCCCTGCATATAATAATTGTCTAGATTTTTTTCATCCACTTGCTCTCTCAACATTATAAAAGGTAAGGTTTTCCCGAGAGGTAGCAGCACAAGGTCATAGCCAACAATCACTCCGCCTTCATCATACAGTTTCTTGGAATACAAACCCACCCGATTTTCAAAGTCTGAAAAGTACTTTAGAAACCTAGTACTCTTTCCGCTGTTTATGTCTCCTGTTATTATCTTCATTTTTTTTTAGAGATTATGGTAGCTAGAGCAACTATTCAGCCAAAGAGTTGCTCTTAAAAACTGTATATGCCATATATTTTCCGACCTCTATAATGTTCTATGTAGGTAAAACGGTTTTATCTTAGATTACCTCCATCTTTAGACGGGAGATTAATACAACTAAACGATTAAACCTTAAACAGTTCAACGATAAAACTTGCATCTATATCAGGGCTATCGCCCCTATTATTATTTGTATATATCCTCTTGCTACGAAGATATCGGGACTACGTCCCTAAACATCAAACAACTAGCCTCTATCACTTCCTAAAATAATCTATTGCATAGTTTATCGGCACCATTACCATGTGCATCAGCTTGGTAAACGGGAATATGATACATATCAGAAATCCATTGACAATATGCAGCTTAAACACCATGTCGGCATCAACAATGTGTTCCCATGAATTGGGTTTGAAGATGGCTGTGCCTTGCGCCCAATGCTCCATGTCGAGATAATCTTGCAACGGAGCATGTGCCGTGATGTGTGTACCCCACAAACCTAAAGCTATCTGAAATAAGAGTAAGGACACTATGAGATAGTCTTGCGGCTTGCCTGTCGCCTTAACTCTTTTGTTGGTGAAACGCCTGTATGTAAGCATGATAATACCTATCAGAGCCACACCCCCAGATATAGAACCCATGATAATGGCAAGCATACGCTTTGTTTCGTTAGTCATCAGCCAACGATACATCCATTCGGGAGCCAGCAAGCCAAAAAGATGCCCGAAGAAAACCATTATGATAGCATAGTGGAACAGTGTACTGCCCCAAAATACCGATTTATCTTTGCTCACAAACTGCGAGGATGTTACTTGTATGGTATTATTTCTGCGGCATATACGGTATATCAACCCCGTAACAAACACTGCCATTGCAATATATGGCAGGTAGCCCAGAAAGAAACTGTTTAAATAATCGGAACTTGTCATACTTCTACTCTTTTTGTTTTACTAGATACTGAACTTGATAGGGAACACAATATATCCAACAAATGCAGATAGGGCGTTTCTTTCTTTTCTAATGCTGCTTTCATGTTGCTCAGAATATGTGATATCTCGCCCAACAGCTTTTCCACTTCCTCTGTATCGGTCAACAGCGACAGATATTCCAAGAATAAGGGTAGAAAGTCGGGCAATTCGTTGGAACTAGGCTCAAAGCCCGATTTGGTGTACATCTCCGTAAGGTCAACCATCGCTTGTCCTCGCTCTCGCGAATCGCCATACACATGGTCGAATATATATAGATTGCTGCCCGACGAAAAGTCGAACATCTGCACATATTGCATCTGCCATTCGGCTAAAGTCAGAGGTTCTGCAAAGTCAACAAACAACCGCAGTTTCTCACACTGAGCAGCATTTAAATATGCCTCAGTCTCAACAACTTCCATCACTCCCGACAGATTCTCTTTCACATCCTCATCAGGATAGTCCAAAAGCAAGGATAATATTTTGTACGTGTTTTGCATATTCATTTATTGATACTAGCTTGTATTATAATTATTTACCTCCAAATAGATTGCGTCCTTCTTTTTCTTTACCCGGATATTCAAAACCTAGTCCTGCACGCAGCTCAAACAAATCGACATTTTCGGATTTTGTAGGAGCTGTCGGGATAACAAAACGATCGTTATAGTCTGCCAATGCCAGATAGCGGTACATTTCTTCGTAGTCCTCAGCTTTCAGGTCTATGTCAGCAGGGATATTTGGTTTTTCATTTTTCTCGACGGTACGCTCACGCATATAGTTTCGCATTGCCAACAAGCGTGCAAGAGCATCTTTTACAGGTGCTTCGTCGCCTGCCGTCATCATTTTTGCTATGTAGCCCACAGGGATACGCATATTTTCGACAGTATTGAAGAAGTCGCCTTGTGCGTCAACCTGCTGAACAATAGGCGACAATGGCGGAGTATACCACACCATCGGCATAGTGCGATATTCGGGATGAAGAGGGAAAGCAACTTTCCACTGTTTCATCATCTTGTAGACGGGAGAGTTTTGTGCCGCCTTGATAAACTCGTATGAAATACCCTGTTCCTCAGCTTTAGCAACTACCTCAGGGTCGTGGGGATCGAGTATCAAATCCAGTTGTTTTTCGTACAATGCTGTTTCGTCCTCTGTCTTTGCATACTCCTCAATGCGGTCTGCATCATACAGCAACACTCCCATATAGCGTATGCGCCCAACGCAAGACTCTGAGCACACTGTCGGCTTGCCATTCTCCAAAAGGGGATAACAGAAAGTACATTTTTCTGATTTCTTCCTGTCCCAGTTGAAATATATTTTTTTATAGGGACAAGCACTCACGCACTCACGCCAGCCACGACATGCATCCTGATTGATAAGCACCACGCCGTCTTCCTTACGCTTATAGATAGCCCCCGACGGACACGAAGCCGCACAGGCAGGGTTCAGACAATGCTCGCATAAGCGTGGAACATAGAACATAAAAGACTTCTCAAACTCGTCATAACCCGCTGTGTCAAGGTCTTTGAGGTTTGGGTCTCTTTTTCGAGTGGCGAAAGTTCCTCCCAGATTGTCCTCCCAGTTCGGACCATACTCGATTTTCTCCATCCGCTCGCCTGTTATCAATGAATACGGACGAGCACTCGGAGCTGTACGAAAACGCTCAGACCCTGTCAGCTTTGAAAAATCAAAGGTATAAGGCTCGTAATACTCCTCGATACCGGGCATATTGGGATTGGCAAATATTTTTGAGAGGATACTCAAACTGTTGCCTTGATTAAGTCTCAGCTTTTTCTTATCGAGTTTCCAACCACCTTTATATTTATCCTGATTTTCCCACTCCACAGGATAACCTGCTCCGGGCTTGGTCTCGACGTTGTTGAACCATGCATACTCCACTCCCTTGCGGCTTGTCCACACATTCTTGCAAGTAACTGAGCATGTATGACAGCCGATACATTTGTCAAGGTTCAAGACCATTGATATTTGTGCTTGTATTTTCATCTGTTTTTGTTTTTAATCTTCTCCCCATTCCACATTATCGCACTTGCGGATGATTACAAATTCGTCGCGGTTTGCCCCGATTGTTCCGTAATAGTTCAACCCATACGACAACTGAGCGTATCCGCCAATCATGTGTGTAGGTTTCGGACACAAACGAGATATTGAATTATGTATGCCGCCACGATTTCCCGTGATATTACTCAACGGAACATTAACAGTTCTTTCCTGATTATGATACATTATCAAAGCGCCTTCGGGAATACGCTGAGAGACTATTGCCCTGCAACTTGCCGTGCCATTGTCATTGAACACCTCAACCCAGTCATTGTCCTTGATACCGATTTTTGAAGCATCGGCTTCACTAATCCATATCACAGGACCTCCACGTCCCAGTGTCAACATCAGCAAATTATCGCTCCACGACGAGTGGATAGTCCATTTGTTGTGCGGAGTTATGAGGTTCAATACCAGAGTTTCGTCAGTTATCTGCAAGCGTTCTTTTACATTGTTGATTTCCTGCTTCGATATTGGCGGTTTGTAGCAAACTAGGTTCTCGCCAAATGCTGCCATCCACGGGTGGTCTTGGTATAGAGACTGCCTGCCTGTGATGGTACGCCAAGGAATAAGCTCATGCACATTGGTATAGTTCGAGGTGTAATTGACCTCGTGCGACTCTATACCACTCCAAATCGGGGAGTTGAGTACACGGCGTGGTTGCTGTACCAAATCCTTATAACGCAATTGTGTTTCGCCGCCTTCCTCAACAAGATGTTCCAAATGAAGTCCCGTCGGTTTTTCGAGAGCTTTCCACGCCTTGCGAGAGGTGATGCCGTTGCTTTCGGGAGCTAAAGACAAAATCGACTCAATAGCATGAATATCAGTTTCTAATGCAGGTAGTCCTTCGGTGCTTCCCGAGTCTTTAATCACTCCGTTTAACTGTTTCAACAGCTCGTATTCTTCATTGGATTTCCACGTTATACCTTTTCCTGATATTCCGGCTTTCTCCAACAATGGTCCTAGAGACGTGAATCGCTTGTAAGTCTCGGGATAGTTACGCTCAACCACAAGGAGTTTTCCCATATTCTTACCCGGAACAGGACGACTTCCTGTATCTTTCCAGTCTTCGACATATATAGGCTCCGATATTTCACCCGGTGAGTCGTGCATAAGTGGCTGCATTACAACATCTTTCTCCACTCCTAAATGCCCCTTACACAATTCTGAAAATTTAGCTGCCAGACCCTTAAAAGCATCCCAGTCGGTGCGCGACTCCCACACGGGGTCTATCGCTTTAGCAAAGGGGTGAATAAAAGGGTGCATATCCGTACTGCTGATATCATTCTTTTCGTACCACGTTGCCGCAGGCAGCACAATGTCGGAATGCAACGAAGATGAAGTCATGCGGTAGTCCATCGTAACCACTAAATCCAACTTCCCTGTTGCTCCCTCCTCATGCCAATTTTGATATTTCGGCAGCTGCTCACCCAATTTCTTCAAATCATCGCCAAACACACTGTTTTGTGCGCCCAGCAAGTGTTTCATAAAGTACTCCACTCCTTTGGCACTACTGCCGATAAGGTTTGCTCTCCAAATAAACAAGTTCTTCGGACTGTTGCCGTTTTTATCCAAATCTTCGGAAGCTAAATTCAGCTCGCCTTTGTGCAGCTTATCTGTTACATAATCAGCTACTTCGGCATTACTAGACTCTGCATCCTTACATATCTGCAAGGGATTTTGGTCAAATTCGGGAGACGATGGTAACCAGCCCATCCGTTGCGACTTGATATTACAATCGAGCAAAGATAGCTCGCTCCATTTATCTTTTTTATGCAAAGGCGAAATCAGACTGTCTACTTTTACTTTCTCGTAGCGCCATTGGTCGCTGTGCATATAGAAATAACTTGTTGTATTCATGTGGCGTGGAGGACGTATCCAATCGGAAGCAAAGGCAATAGTTGCCCATCCCGACTGCGGACGTACTTTCTCCTGTCCTACATAGTGCGCCCAGCCGCCACCCGACTGACCAACTGTTCCACATAAAATCAGGAGGTTCATGGCAGAGCGATAAGTCATATCGGTGTTGTACCACTGATTTACTCCTGCACCGATGATAATCATACTTTTACCTTCGGTTTTAGCTGCTGTCTCCGCAAACTGACGTGCTACCGTTACTACTCTGTCTGCCGGCACTCCCGTAATTTGCTCCTGCCATTTCGGAGTGTAGGGCGTGTCGTCACTATAGTCTTTTGCGGTATGCGGGTCATTCAGCCCTCGCTCCACTCCGTAGTGAGCCAGCATAATGTCGTACACGGTAGCACACAACACTTCGCCTTCTTCTGTCTGCACTTTTACAACAGGCACTTTCCTTATCTGCACTCCCTCATGCTCGGAGCTGTTGAAGTGGGGATTTTTATACTCCTCTCCACCAAAATATGGAAATGATACATCAACAACTTCTTCTTTCTTATCCATCACCGACAAAAGCGGTGTATATTCTTTTCCTGTTCGTAGGTCTTCATTCCTTAGATTCCACTTGCCTTCATTGTTCCAACGAGAACCTATACAACCGTTGGGGATTACTTTCTCCCCCGATTGCTCATCGAGCAATATCGGATACCACTCCGCTTGCTCCTCTACGCCTAATTTATCTTTGAAATCCGAAGCCCTCAGCATCATCCCTGTGCGATAGCCATCCTCGTAAGTTTCTAATTTCACAAGGAAAGGCAGGTCGGTGTATTTTCTTACATATGAATCAAAATACGGAGTTGTCTTATCGACAAAAAACTCTTTCAATATCACATGCCCCATTGCCATTCCCAGAGCGGAGTCTGTCCCCTGCTTCGGATTTAGCCATATATCTGCAAATTTTGTTGCATCGCTGTAGTCCGAAGAAATGGTAACTACCTTTGTACCTTTATATCGCACCTGTGTGAGGAAAGGCGAATCGGGTGTACGTGTTACGGGAACATTAGAACCCCACAGCATGATGAACGACGAATTATACCAATCGGCACTTTCGGGAACATCAGTTTGCTCTCCCCACGTTTGTGGAGATGCCGGAGGAAGATCGCAATAGAAATCGTAAAAACTGAGCATCGCCCCACCTAGCAAACTCAAATAGCGAGATCCCGAAGCGTAGGACACCATCGAGAAGGCAGGAATAGGAGTAAAGCCTACCAAACGGTCGGGTCCATATCTCTTTATGGTATAGATATTTGCAGCAGCAATTATCTCTTGTGCCAAATCCCAATCTAGTCTTACAAAGCCGCCAAGTCCTCTTCGCGATTTATAATTATTAGATGCTTCTTCGTCCTGCATAAGAGCTTCCCATGCCAACACCGGGTCGTTCAGCTTTTCTTTTTGCTGCTGATATGCAGCCAGCAATTCATGCCGCACCATCGGATGCTTCACACGTCCGGAGTTATACAGATACCACGAGTAGCTAGCTCCACGAGGACATCCACGAGGTTCGTGATTGGGCTGATCGGGACGGTTCTGCGGATAGTCGGTCTGTTGAATTTCCCATGTAACGATACCCTTCTTCACAAAAATCTTCCACGAGCAAGACCCTGTGCAGTTCACGCCATGAGTGGAGCGCACTTCCTTGTCGTGCTGCCAACGATTGCGGTAGAAACTCTCCCATTCTCGTTGCTTCTTATCTTCTGCACCCGAGAAGTATTTCTTTTTCTGTAAAAGCGACTTCATATATTTATTTTTTTTTCATCAATCCAAAATAGATAATTAGTATTACAATGATGCTCAATATAGTAAACGACAAGAAACCACGATAATGCCCGATACCGTCGCCCATAACATCTACAACTTTGCCCATAACAATTGGAAGAACAAAACCGCCGAATGCTCCCAGTCCGCCTACCCAGCCTGACGCTCCGCCTACCGACTTGGGAACATAAACAGGAACAAGTTTCATTACCGCTGCGTTGTTAAATCCGAAAGCGGCTGCAATCAGCAGTGTACAAACACCCGACAAAATCCAGTTGCTTGAATATGCCATTACCAACGACGCAATACCTAACAAGATAATTGAACACAGACTTACCTTTAAACCTCCTATTTTGTCAGACAAATTCCCTCCGGGTATTCGCAATCCTGCCGAAAGACAAGCATATATGGCTGTAAAAACACCTGCTTCCGTAACCGACAGCCCATGCGCTTCCTGCCAATAAGTAGGCAGCCATGCCGTCAGAGCGATAAAACCACCAAAAGTTACAAAGTAGGAAATTACAAGCGCCCAAGTTTCAGGTATTTTTGCCGATGCTTGCAAACTTTGTTTTAAGTTGCCTGTTGGGAAAAGCTCCTGCCCATCTTTTGCTGCTAGCTCTCTACTCTCTTCAACACTACATCCACCCTTTCGGTATTGAAAATAATAAGCATTACAGCTCATAAACAAATATATGAGTGTACCTACAATTATACAGACTGTCCATATATAATAGGCATTAGTAAAGCCAACCTCTTCCAACAACAGTGGAAGCACTAAAGCAAAGACCCCTGCCCCCATTGTACCCAATCCGCCAAAAACACCTAAGGCGTAGCCCTGCTTATGTTTGGGATACCAATAGGATGACTGACCGACAC
The DNA here is from genome assembly GCA_047975005.1 of Bacteroidales bacterium. Classification (GTDB taxonomy): domain Bacteria; phylum Bacteroidota; class Bacteroidia; order Bacteroidales; family Prolixibacteraceae; genus JBKEAJ01. The sequence continues at coordinate 16,566 of JBKECW010000006.1, forward strand.
CTACCGAGAAGGTAGCTACTCCGCAACCACTCAGACAACCAAACAGCAAAATTAGTAAATATGTTCCTTGCATATTGTCAGGATAATGAGTAGCCAGCAGCACACTAAGACCTGCAAGACCAATGATTGATAAAATCATTAATATCAGGAAAGGTTTTCGGCCTCCATTCTCGTCAACCGATGCACCAAAGGGTATCCTCAACAATGACCCCGACAATATTGGTATCGCCACCAATAGTCCCATCATTGTTGGAGACAAATCCATTACTCCATTCAACGTTTTTGCTGTTGGTCCAAAAAGGGAAATCGCTGCCGAGCCAAAAAAGAAACCGAGAGTTGCCGCCCACAATCCTTGCGACGGAGAGCCTTTAATTTTTATTGCTTTCATTGTTTTTTATTTTTTGCAATAAGCTGTAAGCTGTAGGCTTTATGCTTTTGCTGTTTTTTTATAATCATCCGTCATTGCCAGCTCCTTGCAATGATGTTCATTTGTTCGGTTGTTTCATTAGAGTCCGTCTATAAAGTCCAGACATTATGGACAGACACTCATTAGCAGATTCTCACATCAACACATTAACATCTTCTTTCCTATTGATATTTGCAAAACAGTCCTTCCATTCTTCGGGAACATTTATCAGCTCTGCATCAGCCCTATCAAACAATTGCTTTACTCTATACCGCTCATTGTCAATCATATCCCCAACATCAGCAAGCATATCTTTTGATATTAAAATTGGAAACACTCCTACGCTTTTATCATGTTTCCAAGCTATTACTTTCTTATCTTGAGCATTTACTAACATTCTTTCAATAAGCCCATTACTAATCATCGGCATGTCACAAGTCAAAACCAATATCCAAGGAGTATGACAGTGCTTCAACGCTGTGTAAATACCTCCTAAAGCTCCTATATCGGCAATATCATCTTTTAAAATAGGAATATTCAGATTCTCATACTCCTTATAAAATCCCGACACCACAAGCTCGCCAACGTAAGGTTGCAGTCTGCTGATTGCACATTGCAGGAAAGTTTTGCCTCCGTATTCGCTCAATGCCTTATTGGAGCCAAAACGTGAACTCTTTCCACCTGCCAACACTACGCCTGTTATGTCTGTCTTTGGTATCAAAACGATAAACTCAAACTACAAGATTCAACAATATTGATACAAACAGCAAGGGGATTGCCAAACGGCTTGTCCATGTACTTAAATTTACACTTGCCGGAACAAGTCTCACCAAATAAACCGCTCCCGCCAACATCAGTCCCTGAACAAGCGAATGCCACGCCCAGCGTGAAAGCAAAGCAGCATCATAGGGTTTATGTACCGACGGATTGTAGGCTACATAAGTATCCATAAAGATTTGACAGCCTCTAAACAAAACAATGGAAGCAAAAACCA
>JBKECW010000077.1:0-26900 GCA_047975005.1 Bacteroidales bacterium
ATGGCTCGTTTCATCTGTTTATTTTTTTGCAATAAGCTGTAAGCTATAGGCTTTATGCTTTTGCTGTTTTTAATCATCCGTCATTGCGAGCGTAGTGTGGCAGTCTGCTCTTTGTTACAGGAGATTGCTTCGTCGCCAGCTTCTCGCAATGACGTTCGTGTTATCTATAAATCTATTATCTAAACCTCAAACAGCCACCACCTCCCCCTTCGGGTACTTCTTCTTCGCAGAAGGAGAGTTTTTTAATCCCCTCCTCGTGGAGGAGGGGTGCCGCAGGCGGGGTGATTTTTATTATTCCTCCAGCTAAAGCAGGAGGCTACTCATCAATTACCATAATCCATTAAACTTCAAGCAATTAAACTCTAAATCATTAAACAATTCAACAGGTCTGTTTGCTTAAAGCGTACGGCATATAGCATTTTTAAATCTTAAACAGTTCAACTATTAAACAAGTAAACCTTGTATTAAATATTACTCACTCTCATAATATCGGCAAAAACTCCGGCAGCGGTTACGGAGTCTCCTGCTCCATATCCTTTTATCTGCAATGGCAGGATATTGTATCTTTCGGTGGTGAATAGTATCAGGTTATTGCTATCGGCAATATCATAAAAAGGGTGCGACTCATCGACCTCCACTAGTTCTACCACCCCCTTGCTATCCTCAAACTTAGCAACATAGCGCCATTTCTTACCTTTACTTTCCACCGCACTCCTCTGTTCTTCAAACGTAGAGTCGTATTCTTCGAGGCTTGTCCAGAAGTCTTCAAGGCTGCCGTCAAAAAGCTCTTGAGGAATAAATCTCTGAGCGTCTACCTCGTCCATTTCAATTTCATAGCCTGCCACTCTGGCAAGTATTACCAATTTTTTAATAACATCACTACCGCTAAGGTCGATGCGCGGGTCGGGTTCGGCAAATCCTTTTTCCATAGATAAGCGTACAGCATTGCTAAGAGGGACTTCCGCACTTATGGTGTTAAAGATAAAGTTCAATGTTCCTGAAAGGGCGGCTTCTATTTTAACTATTCTATCTCCCGAGTTAATCAAATCATTAAGAGTTGTAATAATTGGCAGTCCTGCGCCGACATTTGTTTCAAATAGGAATTTCACACCACGTTGAGTAGCTCTGCGCATTATCTTATTAAAACCCTCCTGATTTGAAGATGCTACAAATTTATTCGCAGCAACAACTGATATATTGTTGTTTATCAGACTATGGTATAAATCTGTCACACCGCTCAAAGCTGTACAATCTACAAATACAGAGTTAAACAAGTTCATCTGAATCGCTTGCTCTGCAAACTGTTCAATATTTGAATCTAAATCTGAATCTACGAGCCTATCTATTGCATCATTGGGAGCTATTCCGTCAGCATCAAAAAGCATTCTTTTAGAATTTGCAATCCCTACAAGTTTCAGCTTAAGGTTTTTACTTTTAAGCAGCTTCTCTTGTTGTCCTGAAAATTGGACTAGCAACTGCTTGCCGACAGTACCGATACCCAACAAGAACACATTAAGCTCTGTAAACTGCGACAAGAAGAAGGCTTCGTGCACCACGCTAATCGCTTTTTTCAATTCATCTTTTTGAATAACCCACGACACACTGTGTTCACTAGCGTCCTGAGCAATTGCCTTGGCGTTAACTCCGTTTTTTCCTAAGGCTCTAAACAGTTTTCCAGATATTCCCGGATAATTTTTCATGTGTTCACCAACAATGGCTACAACGGCAACATCTTTATCAAAAGATATTGTGCTTATCTCCTTAAACTTCAGCTCTGCCGCAAATTCTTTCAATAGCAAACTCTCGGCTAGCATCGCATCCTGACTACTAATCACCACACTGACCGAGCTTTCCGACGAGGCTTGCGAAAGCATATAGCTTGTTATAGAATACTGATGAAACTGAGTCATGAGGCGCAATATAACCTCGCTACCACTAAGTAGTCCTGTACCATAAATTGTAATCATACAGGAATCGCTAATCGAAGTAACGCCTTTCACCGGATACTCGGGGTCGTTATTTCCACTTTTATTTATTACCGTGCCTTTGTGTTCGGGGGCAAAGGTGTTTTTAATACTAATAGGAATCTCTCGCTCTAGCACAGGCATTATTGTTGGCGGGTATATAACCTTTGCTCCGAAATGTGCTAATTCCATCGCTTCTGCATAGGTAAGCAATGGGATGGTAAAAGCATTTTTTATAATTCTTGGATCTGCAGTCATAAAACCATTAACGTCTGTCCATATTTCGAGCATAGACACATCGAGAGCTGCGGCAACGAGAGCTGCGGTATAATCCGAGCCACCTCTGCCCAGCGTTGTTGTATCACCCTTGCTATTAGAGGCAATAAACCCGGCAACGACAGATACCCTATCCGAGTTTTTGAGCGTATCGACTAATGCCTTGTAGGTGTAATCGATATTTACAACATTCCGACCGTCATTCTTATGAGTTCGGAATAAAGTTCTAGAGTCAAGCCATTTTGCATTCAGCAGCTTTGCCATTATTTGAGAGGATATCAACTCCCCATACGAGACGATCCTGTCCATGGTACGGTCTGTTGCTTCCTTCAGTATAGCAATACCATCCAATAGATCACCCAGTTCTTTCAGGCAGTTATCAACTATACTAAATATTTCGTCGTCACTAGGGAACAGTTGTTCAAGTGCTTTATAGTGAATTTCCTTAATAGCTTCAAATTCGGGCTGATGACTCAAAGTTGGCATCAATGCCAACTTTGTGGCTTTAATAAGCCTATTTGTAACACCTCCCATTGCAGATACGACAAGCACTATCGGCTCATCCTGCGAAGAAACAATATCCCTAACACGCACCATTGCATTAGCACTTCCTACCGATGTGCCTCCGAATTTTAAAACCTTCATATATCTACTTCGTCTTACTCTTCAACTTTTGAAATTGCTTCTCGAATCTTAGCTTCTATTTCTAATGCCAGCTCTTCGTTGTCTGCCAATACTTTTTTTGCGGCCTCACGTCCTTGTGCCAGCTTGGTATCTCCATAGCTGAACCACGAGCCACTTTTGTTAATTACACTATGGTCAACACCCATATCCACAAGTTCGCCAGTACGAGAAATCCCCTCGCCGTACATTATATCGAACTCTGCTTTTTTGAAAGGCGGAGCCACTTTATTCTTTACGATTTTGGCTCTAGTATGGTTGCCGACAACCTCGTCGCCATTTTTAATTTGTCCGATTCTGCGAATGTCAATTCTCACAGATGCATAAAACTTCAGAGCATTACCACCGGTGGTAGTTTCCGGGTTACCGAACATCACACCGATTTTTTCACGCAATTGGTTGATAAATATGCAACATGTCTTTGTCTTATTGATATTCCCTGTCAGCTTTCTGAGAGCTTGCGACATAAGCCGAGCTTGCAGCCCCATTTTCGATTCTCCCATTTCACCCTCTATTTCGGCACGAGGAGTAAGAGCTGCTACCGAGTCGATTACCAATATATCGACAGCTCCCGAGCGTATCAAGTTATCAGCTATTTCAAGAGCTTGCTCGCCGTCGTCGGGTTGTGAGATAAGGAGGTTATCGATGTCGACACCCAGTTTTTTTGCATAAGTAGGGTCAAAAGCGTGTTCTGCATCTACTATTGCTGCAATACCGCCTTGTTTTTGGGCTTGTGCAATTGCATGGATTGCTAGGGTTGTTTTTCCCGACGATTCGGGACCGAATATTTCTATCACACGACCTTTTGGCAGTCCGCCCACTCCCAATGCGGAGTCGAGAGCTACGGAGCCTGTCGGAATTGTAGGCACTTCCACTACCGGCTTATCTCCCAGTTTCATCACAGCTCCCTTACCATAAGTTTTTTCGATTTTGTCCATGGTGAGCTGTAGAGCTTTTAGCTTCTCACTTTGCTCGGTTTGCCCGGTCGGGTTTTCTTGTTTTTTTGCCATTTTATTTCTCTCCTATCTTTTTTAAAATTTGTTCTGTATGTTCTTTCGTTTTCACTCGTCCGAATATTTGGGTGATAACTCCGTCTTCATCAATCACATAAGTTTTGCGAATGACTCCTATCACGATTTTTCCGTACATATTCTTTTCGCCCCATGCTCCGTAGGCTTCGAGGATTTTCTTGTCGGTATCAGCAATCAACCTAAAGCCTAAGTTGTGCTTTGCTTTAAACTTTTTATGGGACTCCACAGAGTCGGGACTAACACCTAGCACCTCATAACCTTTGCCTTGCCACATCTGATAATTGTCGTTCAGATTACAGGATTCGGCTGTACATCCGGGGGTGTTATCTTTCGGATAGAAGTACAATATCAGTTTTTTCCCTTTATAGTCATCCAGTCCAACTTCTTTACCATTATCGTCTATGCCCTTAAAGGCAGGTGCTTTATCTCCTATTTCCAGCATGTTGTATAAATTTCAAAAGTTCTAAAATCTAGCAAGCACAAATATAATATTATTTTGTCTATATATCAGGTTTAATGCTCACCAATATTATGCAGTAAGTGCGAGTCTCTCTTTTATTAATCTTTGGAGTTAGAAACCGCAATGCAAATTATAGTATCTTTGCCATAGGTTCAATATGTAAAATCGGATAATGTTTTGAAAGCTAATAAGGCTCATAATATTAGGCTTGCTGTAATAGTCTCAGGCATTATAGCGGCATCATATTTTTTCATTGACCCTGCGGGTTCAAGATATTTCCCAAAGTGCTTAATCCACTCATTTACGGGATATCAGTGTGCGTGCTGCGGCTCCCAACGCGCCTTTCACCAGTTGCTACATTTAAATATAAGCGAAGCTTTTAAATTAAATGCGTTATTTGTACTGTTCATCTTATATGCCTTGCTTATATTAATTATCAGCTTTACAAAAAGAGAGAACAAGATAACGAACAATCTTCTAGGGACTAAAGCACTTGCCATATATCTCACGATATCAATACTTTTTGGCATACTTAGAAATATAGTATAATTTATTTATACAAAAATAACATATAAAAAAGTCTTGCTAGATTTGTCTAATGTGTAGCAATATTCTACCTTTACATTTGAATTGGAATGTAGCAAATAATCATGATTAGAAAAATTTATTTATACGCGCTACTTTGTGTAGCTCTTATCATCAGCAACAGCGTGCACGCTCAGAATCAAGAATTCACTAACATAAATCTCTTGATTAGGCAAGGAAATTACCTAGAGGCGATAGACGCAATAGATAATCTTCTTATCGATTATCCGGAATCTAGCGAGGCAGCTCACTCATACATAAAATATGCCTACTGCCTTATAGAGGAGAAGGAATGTGGAGAAGAGACCAAACATTGGCTACGCCAAGCATCCTATGCACAGTTTATTGATGACGAGGCATTATTGAACTTATTGTATGGCAAGTTTTATCATAGCAATAAGATGTGGAGCGAGGCAGAAGACAGTTACAGCACTTACAGCAACATTGCAAGCCGAAAAGATAAGAAGAATAATAATTTTGACGATATACTCAACAAATGCAATAATCGCGAATTATTATTTGAGCCGAATACGACATTGGCGACAGACGAGGCGAAGCGCTTAGAAGAAGAAAAGAGGCAAAGACAAATTGCAGAGGATTTAATTATGTCTCAATATCTTGCCGACAATAGTTCTCGCTATAAGTCTATTCCTGATTTTGTAATAAACTCAGAAATTAAATATAATTCTATTGAGCAATTTAAGACCAATCGGGGGAAATATTCCTATTGCAAAGGCAAAGAGACGGAAGATCAAATACTATCAATAGAGGAAACAATCAGTCTTGCAAGAACGAGTTATGAGCAATCTACGGACATCAACGAGAAGCAAAAAATCGCATCACAGGTAATTCAACTAGAGAAGAAACTGCTAAACACAAAAACATCTAAGGACTCTCTGTTCAACAATGTGGTTGCCAACGAGAGTTTTTTCTGGGGCAATGCTTCTAACGAAGAAAAGTCGAAGTTAATCAGCAGCTACAACGCTAACAACTCTGCGTCTAAAACAGACGACAACAGCTCATCATATACGTATGAGCTTCCAGATATTGAAACGAAGAAACCCGATCCGGTAACTTACACCGTGGTCATTGCCAGTTACAAAAAAGCTCCGACATACAGCATGAGACAGCTAAACAGCAAAATATCAAAAACCAGAAATGTAGTACTATTTACCGACGCAGACGATATAAAATACTATACCATCGGCAGTTTTAAGGATAAGAACACCGCCGAACTACTGAGAGCACAATTGATACTTGAGGGAGCCAAGAACTCTGAAGTGATTGGTTTTCTAAACAATAAGAGGGTTAACATTACGCCCACAAGTACACCAAAGAACTTAGGAGACCCTCTGCCCAAGGGAATAGAGAGACCACAGAAGTCGGGAAGGGAAATAATACAGATAGTTGAGTGATATGCTTAGAAGTATCTCGGACGCATCAATAAATAAAATCAAAGAAGCGCTGATTAGCAGTCAGCTTCCCGGAGAAAGTGCGCATGAGCCAATACTTCCCCCCAACAGAAAATCTAATAGCCAGATAACTGACAAAGACAATTTTATAAGGAGTAGTACAATATTACTGATATACCCATACAAAGGCGAGAGCTACACTTGTTTTATACGACGCACCTCGGCAATGAAGCACCATGCCGGACAAATAGGGCTTCCCGGAGGACGACGCGAGTTTATGAAAGAGTCGGCATTGCAGGCAGCAATCAGAGAGACCGAAGAAGAAATCGGGATTTCATGCAAAGACATAGAAGTATTGGGGAAGCTGTCAAATATTTATATACCTGTCTCCAATTATAAGATGGAGCCTTTTGTGGGGCTTTTGGACTATACTCCCACATTCAAGATTAATGCCGGAGAAATAGAAACCTTATATACACTACCGCTACAAAAAGTTATAGACACACCAATATCTCAAATAGATATGACTTACAAGGGCGAAAAGACCAAAGTGCCAGGTTTTATTCATGATGACTTCGTAATATGGGGAGCAACAGCAATGGTTATTAATGAGTTTATTGAGCTTTGCAGAAAATTAAAAATTGCATAAAAAGGACTAATCAAAGAACCTCCATTTTAGTCCTATCCTAAAGGCAAATCTGTTTGACGGCAAGTTGTATGCAGTATACCTCTCCTCTTTCATGAACAAAGAAGAAATATTATCGGCTCTAAAAAAAGCATCAAAACGCTTCAATCTGAATGAAAGATATGGTGTAAGATACGGATAGCCTCCTATTTTTGCCTTTTCTTGGATATAAAACCGTCCCGTTGCAGGGTCGTATGCATTACCATAAAATTTAGTATCGTACATTAGCTCTACTCCTATTCTGGTATGCAAAACTTTTGACAGTGTAAATTTGGCAGAGAGGTTTGAAAACACACTAAGGTCAGGAAGAGGTACAACTTGCTCATTTGAAGAAGCCTGCCAAAGCACCTTAACTCGCCAGTCAAAAACTCTGCTGGCAAAGTCCTTTTGCACAAACACAGAAAGGATATTTACAGGATCGCTTTCTTGTACCGGCACAATATTATACCCGCCATAAATAAGATTGGTAAACACTCCATAATTAACTCCTGCCATTGCATTAAGTTTTTTAGAGTTTATGAGTCCTCCAAGTTTCATCTCTGTCGTATTCGAGAAGTTATTATGCCATATAAAATGATTAGACACATAGTCTTGCTCAAACACATCTGGAGCAATCGTATTAAACTCCGCATTAGCCTCAAGGTTCAATGTATCAAAACTCAATCTCAATGGTTTTTTTATAAATCCCGAGATGTATGTTGTTCCCAATTTTTGTCCTGCAAAATAGAATTTTGCTTTTGCATTCCAATTTAAGAATTTACCCTCACTCTTCCCTATTTCTCCACCAACAAAGGCATCCACATAGTTATTTGAATATACATTTATCGAATCTACAATATAAGGCACACTATCATTCGCCAGCTGGTTGTACTTCACTCCTATAATATCCGCTCCCGCGTAGAAAAATGCTCCGGCAAGCCATTCTTTATCCGGATTCTCATAATATTTCAATCTAACAACATTCGACAATCGGGTATATTCCACCTCATCGCCAGTAAAATCTGCGTTTAGGTATGAGTCTGGATAGAAACTGGTATCAACACTCTCTTCATCAAAACTGCGCTGTGCTGTTTCATACTCAATCTGATGAGCAATACCAATGCGAGGGAAGAATCTATCTACTCCTATTTCCTTGACAGAGTCCGGTATTAAATCCCATTGCTCTTTAGGCACATCTTTTTCAGTAAGCAATTCCTTTCGACCAATCCTATACTCGTGATTATAGGTAGCAATTACATTTTTAATATTAGACGTTACCCCGTACAGATTTACAGGCAACTGATCGGACTTTTCTGTCATATCTCGTGAGGCATCTTCTGTCAATCCTCCATTCTCTTCGCTTTGCACCCTATTGTATATAAGACTAGCATAGGCAACATACTTATCTCCCTGATAATTCATATTAAGTAACACATTCATTGGCTTTTGCTGCTGATTTTGAAAATCGCCATTAGACCTTGTTTGGTCCCATCTAAACGAAAAATTCAGCCTCTCGTTCACATTCTGCGAATGCAACACATCCAATCTATCATACTGCTTAGTATTTTTGTTCAAGCTCTGAATATAATAGAAATATGTGTATGGTGTAGTTGTATTCATAAAGTCAATTTCATCAAACACAAATGTGTTGTCCTGAAAATTCCTCAAGAAATAAAACTGCGTATTAACCGACCTTGCAAAAAAGTTATTGCTTATTGATGCTCCACCATAATTACCAATACCGGTAACAGAATTCTGTTCTGCATATTCAGGGTTAAATATTTGAAAATAATCCATCAGCGTATCCAGAGGAATCAGTGAGATATGCGCTCCGAAGTCGCGCATGTTCCAAACTTTTCTTACACGAGGGACATTCTTTAACGAGTCGTTCTTTTCTTTTATTTCTTCGTCAGACTCGAGCTGTTCTTGCTCATCTAGTCCATACAATTCACGCTGTCGTCTTTCAAAGTCAGACTCTTCCTGTGCGCTAACATTGTATCCCCAAAAGCACATCATTGCTAGTATAAATAATATCTTTCTCATGTGTTTTATTATATTCTATTGTCTCTCCAGCATTGACGACATGCAGGAGTATCTCACAAAGACCAATCAGGCTTCTGATTGAGAGCTATTCTCACAGCTCATTTCATAAAGCTCTGGCAAAGATAAAGTTTTTAGATGATTAAAGAAAAGACTATTTATTTTCTATCTTTGTGTGATAAACATGTTTGGGGTAAAAAAGAAAAACTATAAAATGAAGAAAGATTTAATATCTATAACAGACTTCACAAAGGACGAGTATTTACATATCGTAGAGCTGGCCGAAAGAATAGAAATGGGCGACACCTTACCTTTGATAAAAGACAAAGTTATAGCTTCGCTTTTTTTTGAGCCTTCCACAAGGACGCGCCTAAGTTTTGAAACGGCAATAAACAGGATGCGTGGTCGCGTAATCGGCTTCTCTGAATCGGGAGCAACCAGTGTAACAAAAGGAGAAACGCTTCACGACACTATTAAGATGATTAGCGCTTATGCCGATATGATAGTCATGCGCCACCCTCTTGAGGGCAGTGCACGATACGCCTCCGAAGTTTCCGGCGTTCCTGTCATTAATGCTGGCGACGGAGCCAATCAGCATCCTACACAAACCCTATTGGACTTATATTCAATAAAGAAAACACAAGGCACGCTCGACAATCTAAATATTTTTATGGTTGGTGATTTGAAATATGGACGCACGGTACATTCTCTGCTGATGGCAATTTCTGAGTTTGACAAGCCTATTTTCAACTTTATTGCCCCTCCCGAATTGGCAATGCCCAATGAATATAAGCGTTTTCTGAGTCAGAAAGGCATAGAGTATCATGAACATACAGAGATGGACAAGAATATTCATGATGCCGATATTCTTTACATGACAAGGGTTCAGGGCGAGCGTTTCACCGACCCCATTGAATATGAGCAAGTTAAAAACACATACTCACTAAAAAGAGAGATGCTTGAAGGCACAAAGGATAAAATGAAGATTCTTCATCCCCTGCCACGAGTAAATGAGATAGCGATGGATGTCGACAACAGTCCAAAAGCATATTATTTCAAACAAGCCGAAAACGGAGTGTATACAAGAATGGCAATTATATCATACATTCTTAACCTATAAAATTATGACCGACAACAAGCAACTATTGGTTAGTGCCATAGAAAATGGAATAGCAATAGACCATATTCCATCTAATGTTCTTTTCAAAGTAGTATCTATTTTAAAGTTAGATAAGGTTGAGAACAGCATGACTCTTGGTGTAAATCTAGACAGCTCCCGAATGGGAAAAAAATCTATTATCAAGGTATCTAATCTTTTTCTAGATCAAAAAGACTTGGACAAGATAGCCCTGATAGCCCCTTCGGCTAAAGTAAACATAATTAAGGAGTTTAAAGTAGCAGAGAAGAAGAAGGTTGTACTCCCCAAAAGGTTGAGCGGTATAGTCAAATGCATCAACCCAAAGTGCATCTGCAACCACGAGAACATTAAGACATCGATGGATGTACTATCAGACAGTAACACTACGCTACGTTGCAGCTATTGCGAAAAGATTATCAGTAAAGAAAATATTGTAATACTATAAAACGAAATAAGATGATTCAAAGAATTCAAAGTTTATACATATTCATGACCCTAGTGGTGATTTCCTTATTTTTCTTCTTGCCCATCGCCGAGATAAAAATACCAAGTACCGGGCAAGATTTAGTTTTCTACGTCAGAGGCATTATCAGCGAGGGCGAGCTTGCAACAAGTCAGCTGCCATTAATGATTTTACTAATTATAATTCAGGTTGTAGAGCTACTTGCCTTATTTTCATTTAAGAAACGAGTTGCTCAGATTCGCTTACTACTTTTCAATGTCGTCTTATTGCTAGGTTCTTATGCTTTGATTTACATAAATACATATTTTATTTATTCCGACAGTATCATTGCTCCAAAGATGTATATAGCCTTTCCGCTGATTGCCGCAATATTCAACATTATGGCAGCAAGCAAGGTAAAAAAAGATATCAACCTATTGAAATCGGCTGATAGGATTAGGTAGAGTCCGCATATTCGCTAATAAATCAGTGAAACACACGTATTAAGGGCATACAGCAGCTACAAAGAGAACCCAATGTTTAAATACCTAATTCTGAAGGTAGTAGCATCGGCATTGGGGCTTCAAGGCTGGCGTAGTATGTTCAACAACTTTGCCGTGGAGCAAATAAGCATAGACTCCGTGCAAATGGGCATACTTCAATAGGTAAGAGAAGTTCCGGAGTTCTTGACCTTGTTTGCTGTATTTCTGCTGGCAATATTTGAAGATGGAAATGCTGCAACAGCTTTATATGTCATCAATAATCTATTTTTTAGCCTTTCTATTGCCATTAACAGTTACTTTCAAAAGAAAGTTACACCAAAAGACATTGCACCATCAATGGCAGTAGGCTTTACGATAAACCTCATTGCCGCTGTGGCACTGCCTGTTACAGGAGGTATTCTATGGACAATAGACTGGCGCATTCCTTTTGTCGTAGAGGCAGTCTTTGCCCTCTGCTCATTGGTATTTTGCACAATTTGTAAGAGTGTCGCCGAGCACAAGCAAATAAGAATCTACACACTTTGCAACATTTCTTAAGTTTTATTTATCTAAGGAACAAGGAATAGTTGAGGGACAACTCAATATACGCATAAAACATTAATATCCAAGACTTAAACAAGTAAGCATTCTAGTTCTATTGGAGATTGATTGTATAAGTGGATTGACAACAAAAGTGCGTGTATTGAAAAGATTTGATTACTAACAATTCTTTAGAAGAAACAAGCAATCAAAGTAAATTTTTATCCTGATTTTTCTCGTCTCTATAACACTTTCGAAGTCCGTAATATTTTATCATTACCTGTGCTGCCGATAGGCGCGCCAACAGCAAGCCCTCGATGCCGTCAAGGAAACCCAGTCTCAGCAAATAATCTCGGATGAACCTCATCGTTGGTCTTATCGTCACTTGCAGTAAACAACTCTTCTTTTTGGCTGCAAAATATTTCTGCACCCCTAATATGCTATATGTTCGAAATGCAGCAAGATATTCATCAATAGAATTGTATGTGTAGTGCATCAGCTTTTCTTTAATCTTGCCTATTTTCTCTTTCGTGATATAATCCTCATGCACGATATCGGAACTTAGCTTTACACTTCCATTCTTCCAAAGTCTGGGCACAAAATCGCCACTCATCCCTCCATGTTTTATTTCTTTTCCGAAACAAACGGTTCTTCTTTTTATGGCATATACATTAAACTGGCTTTCTTCAGAGTTGATAATACTCTGTATCTGTTCTTTTAGCTTAGGAGTGACAACCTCGTCAGCATCTATCAATAATATCCACTCTCCTCTACACTTCTTTAACACGGAGTTCTTTTGTTCACCATACCCCTTCCATTCTTCTGTAAAGAACGAAGCATTAAACTGCCCGGCTATTTCTGCTGTTCTATCTTCACTCCCATTATCAATAATAATAATCTCATCGGCAATCTCGTGTATTGCTGCAAGAGTTCGAGGCAAGTTAAGCTCTTCATCTTTTGTGATTATTCCTACAGATAGCTTCATTTTAGCAATCTCGATTATTATTTAAAAACATTAAAACTACTTTCTGTCCACAGACTTGCATTTTACAGATACATTCTTTGCGAGCAAATAGACATATAGCTTCGTCATCTGAACACTTAACTCTTTAAACTTTTGCAAGTAAACTAATTCATTGATTTAAAACAAAAAATACAATACTTCCTTTTTGTAAAATCACTGGCAAAAACAGTATCTTTATGTTGCCAAACAAAGTAAATATGATGCACCACAAAGATACTACAATACTTTCAGAGATAAAAGAGTTTTCTATTTTGCGGGAAAGATTTTTCTTTATCGCTTAATGAACAACTGTAAAATTGACTGGTGCAACATGGCATATTATCTTAATTCTTCAATTAATACGGCGTGTAAAAAAAAACAGCAATTCGGATAATAACAATCCTAGCTGCTTAATTATTGACAATCCGGGCTTGCCCAAAACAGCTCGGCAAATAGAGTTGACAGGAAATGTATATTCACATTTAACTTATATGGTTAATCTCGGGCTTAAGTAAACATCTCTCTTTTATCATCTTGCGATATAATGGATTTCCTCGTGTTTGAGTTCTGCAAGGAAACTCCGAAAGAACGTATATTCACAATTATGCGTGAACGGTATCAAAAGTGAGATGAGGATACAGACTAATGGTATTTAGAAAATTAAATACGTCAAAGTAGAATTATAATTGTACCTTTGAAGCTAAATTTTCAAAATGGTACTATCGAAAAAGACAACATCATTATTCGTCTCTATAATATTATCTTCAATTCCTTTACTGTCCATATTTGGAGTGAGCGGAGTGTTTGTCTTACTGGCAGCTTCTTTAATCTTATTCATATCTAAACACGATAGCAATATGTCATTCCAACGGATAGACCAAGCTTTTGCTATCATCCTTTCTCTCCCTTTTCTTGTTGCTATAATATCAATGTTGGCAAATCACTCGTGGGACTGGTCTTACATTGACAAGTATATTCGTTACCCTTTAGGAGCACTCGCATTTATATTGATGCTAAAGGGGAGGAAAACAACTCTTAATTTATCGATTATAAAGCTCGGATTTTATGCAACGGCATTTGTAGGGTTCTTCTTTGCCTTATATCAGAAAATGGTATTAGGCGTTCAATTAGCCTATGCCGGAATATTCTCTATATCGTTCGGAGAGATAATGACAGCCGTAGCCATTATTTCGTTATTGAAATTTGATTCCGGCAAGATAAATAAACTCCCATGGAGGCTGTCTGCTTTCACGTTGGCAATGCTAGCATCTGTAATGGCAGGAACAAAAGGCGCTTGGATTGTCTATCCCTTTCTAATGTGGGTTATTTCCGATTTCCATTACAATAAGAACACAGTTAAACAGTTTACTGCTTTTGTCGCATCCATTCTTGTGATAGCTGTTTTATTGTGTAATATTCCTTTCTCAAAACATCGGATTGAAGAAGCAGTCAACGAGGTTGCCGGCTATTACAATCATAATGACTTCAAGCCGACATCACAAGGACTAAGACTCATGATGTGGAATACCGCTTTACAGATTTACGCCGAGAACCCTTGCTTTGGCGTAGGTCCATCGAACGTATCAGACGAGCTTATCAAACATTGCCGCAACTCGCCTAACGAGTCAATCCGTTCCGGATTAGAATCGTATCAACACTATATGGTTCATGCGCATAACGATTGGCTAGAGTCTTTAGCAGGACAGGGGATTGGAGGAATACTCGCACTCGTTTTGTTCGCATTCTTTCCAGCTGCCATCTGTTTTAAAAATAGAAGAAAATACTCAGGCACCATTCGGATGTGGATATATTTCAATATACTTATTAATGTCGGGTTTGTCGGGTTCTGCACAACCCAATGCTTACATATGGCACCTCGCGACTTTTGGATTGCGTTCAGCGTTATATCCTTTGCCCAAATCAGGATTCTACAATCTAAAGAATCTGTTTTCTCTTAGAAAACACACTTACACTTCCTGTCAGATTAAATATTGCCAATTACATCAATAAAATCTCAGGGGCTTAAATTACAAGCTATCTCCCGAGTAATCAATAATATACTTTTTGTTTGCTCTTTGCGAGGAGCTGGTCAGCACCTCATAGGATATTGTATTCCATTTCTCGGCAATTTCCTCGATAGATATATTCTGTCCATAAATCTCAACTTTATCGCCAATTTTGAGGTCTACTCCGGTAACGTCTATCATAAACATATCCATACATATATTTCCGACCGTAGGAACGAAATGCTCGTTTATATATACACGCCCCACTCCATTGCCCATGGAGCGTCGATAACCGTCAGCATACCCGACAGGAACAACAGCAATAGTTTTATCTTCGTCAAACACGGCTACACCCCCATATCCAACGGGCTGTCCTGCTTTTATATTTTTGATAGAGATAATCTCCGAAAACAGGCTTCTAACCACCTTTAGCCTATCATCCATACTATTTATTCCGCCATAGAGTCCTATTCCTGAACGCACCATATCAAGTTGGTACTGAGGGAAACGCAACACACCTGCACTATTTAGAATATGCCTTATAACCCTGTATTCCAACACATCTTCCGCTCTCTTATAATATTCGGCAAACTGATCAAACTGATTCTGTGTAAATTTATCTTTTTTAGGATCTTCGGAGCATGCTAAATGCGAATACACAGACAAAACTTTTATTCTTTCTCTGTTCTCGTTAATAATCTCCAATGCTTCGTCAAAGGTCTCCATTGTATCAAAGCCCAGTCTCGCCATTCCGGTATCAACCTTCAGATGTACTCCTATCTGCTTTTCACCAACTCTGGCTACACACTCTTTTAGAAGCTCCAAATTTGGGATCGAGGGTTGCAAGTCGTATTCTAGACATAGTTCAAAATTCTCCTTATACACATTCATTACCATTATAGGAGTAACTACATGATTGTTCCTGAGCTGAATACCCTCATCAACACTAAAAACTCCTATATAATCGACGTTTGACATGTTGGCAAACCTTCCAAGACGGAGCATTCCACAACCGTACGCATCGGCCTTAAGCATTACCATCAGCTTGGTTTGAGGCTTTATAAACCTACGATAAACATTTATGTTGCTGACTGCATTTTTGACATTTACTTCAGATATTGTATGCGAGGTGTTACCTCTCATGTAATTTATTATATCTCGTGTCTCCTGAACATCCCCAAACACGAAGAACACCTTTGACCCTGAATTTTCAAAAAAATTCATGTCTATAAATTCTTGTAAAGTATCACACTTCTCCATCAATGACCCCAGAGCCATTTTGGTTTTGAAGCTGCCGACATGCACTTTTGACTTTATGTTCATCTGAGCATTTAGTAATTCAAAAGCCAAAACCTCATCAGAGGTCAGATTCGCCAGAAATCTTGAGTTCGTATATATTATGGATATACCCATTCCATAGTAATAGGTATATGCAAAATGCAACATCTGTTGATAGTTATCAAAACTATTAACGTCCTTCACACTGTATATAAAGGCCCCGTTCTTCCCCTCTTGTCCAACAATTGTAGTTTTAGTGCTTTTCTTAGCCATTATTGTCTCCCTAGTCGTCGTCGTCGTCGTGAAACAATGCCTGTCCTAGATTCTCAAACTTACGCCTATAGTCTCTCATTGCCAGCCTGATAAGCTCTATCGCCTCAGTGGCATCGTAGGTATGAGTGATTTCTGCCTGCCTGTCCTTGCCGGGCATATCTTTATATGTAAGGAAGTAGTGCTTAAGTCGCTCCACCACGATACTTGGACATTCCGATATATCTTTGAAATCGCCATATACAACATCAGATTTAAGTACCGCAATAATTTTATCGTCGGCCTCGTTGCCATCAAGCATTCTAAATCCACCAATAGGAATAGCCTCAACAATAAAATTGCCTTGTGCTATATTTTTTTCTGTCAACACACAAACGTCAATAGGATCGCCATCGCCTTTGATACCTTCGCGTCCTGTTTTTTCCATGCAAAACTCGCCCACCGAACGACCGCAATAGGTTTGTGGAATAAACCCATACAGTGCAGGAGTAACATTGGAGTACTTCTGCGGTCTGTCAAGTTTCAGATATCCACTGGATTTGTCAATTTCAAACTTAACAGTGTCTGTCGTTACTATCTCTATAAAAGCGGTAAACGTCTCAGGTGCATTATCTCCGATATGCACTCCATGCCAAGGGTGAGATTTATATCTCAAGCCCATCAATTTTCCAATAGGGTCCGAAAAAGTATCTGCCATAACAGTTTATTTTTTTGTCCGTAAATGTAATTAATTATTATCTGCTTACTACTACTCGCCTCCAAATTCCATCAAAAATGCTTTTATGAAACCGTCCAAATCGCCGTCCAACACAGCCTGAACGTTTCCACTTTCGTGACTTGTGCGCACGTCCTTCACCATTTTGTATGGTTGTAAAACATAAGACCTTATTTGCGACCCCCACTCGATTTTTTTCTTTTGAGATTCAATCTTCATTGATTCTTCCTGCCTCTTACGCAGTTCCATCTCATAGAGTTGTGATTTCAGCAGGCGCATAGCATTTTCTTTATTTTGCAACTGCGAACGACTTTCGGTATTTTCGATTACTATACCTGTCGGAGCATGTTTAAGCCTGACTCCGGTTTCGACCTTGTTGACATTCTGCCCACCGGCACCTCCCGAACGGAAAGTATCCCATGAAATATCTGAAGGATTAACTTCTATTTCTATTGTGTCGTCAACAAGTGGAGCCACAAAAACCGATGTAAAAGAGGTCATTCTCTTGCCTTGTGCATTGAAAGGCGAAATCCTCACCAGTCGGTGAACGCCGTTTTCGCTTTTCAGATAGCCGTAGGCATATTCGCCCTCTATTTCTATGGTACAGCTCTTAATTCCTGCCTCGTCGCCGTCGTTCATTTCGGCAACTTTCACCTTGTAATTGTGTTGTTCTGCCCAACGGGTGTACATCCGAAACAACATCTCTGCCCAATCATTGCTTTCTGTTCCGCCTGCACCCGCATTTATGCGCAACATACAACTCATGGAGTCCTCCTGCTTTCTGAGCATATTGCGAGTTTCCAAATCTTCCACGATTGACAAGGTTTTTACATACTGAGCTTCCACCTCTTCGTCGTCTGCTTCACCAAGCTGATTGAACTCATAGAGTACCTCCAACTCTCCCAATTGCTCTTCTATATTCTCATATCCGGTAGTCCAGCTCTTTACTGAACGAATATGACGCATTTGTACCTCTGCCTCTTTGGGATTATCCCAGAATGCAGGGTCTTGAGTTTTTAGTTCTTCCTCTTTGAGTTGATTTATTTTAGCATCGTAGTCAAAGATACCTCCTTAACGCATCCCGACGCTCTCTAAGTTCATTTAGTTGCTCCTGACTTATCATTTTTTTAATCTTTATATGTCTCTCCCATTCTCCATTAAAATGAGTGTCTATATTTATTCAAACTTACTAGGCACATCATTTTTATCGTAACTCTTAAGATAATCTACTGCATCTTGCTCTGAGTCAGTTACAAAATAAAGTTTTCTAAAGCTCTCGTTGGCAAAATGCTCTTCATATATAGTCTCAAACATTGCGATAAGATTATCAAAATACCCGCTTTTATTGAGAAAGACAATGGCGGGATTAATATAATTAAGTTGTTTGAGCGTTATTACTTCCAGCACCTCCTCCAGGGTCCCAAAGCCTCCGGGCAGAGTTATAAAAGCATCACTACGTCTGCGCATTTCTTCCTTTCTGTCCTTCATGTCGTGCGTAACAATTAGCTCATCGCAATATTCGGATGCTAAGTTCATATTATTCAACTTCTCTGGAATAATACCTAGAGTTTTGCCTCCTACCGATTTAGCCCCCTCTAACGAGAGGTGCATCAATCCTACATTACCGGCTCCATTAACCAGCGTAAAGCCTTCAAGAGCCAAGAGTCGCCCCATTTCGTGAGCCGAGTTTTTATATATATCGTCAACCTTATTGCTTGACGAAGCAAAAACACAAACGTTCATTGTTAGGCATCAATATTTGCATATACTGCATGCGTCTCGATAAACTCTCTGCGAGGTGGCACTTCGTCGCCCATAAGCATTGAGAAAATACGGTCGGCTTCGGCAGCGTTTTCAACAGTAACTTGGCGCAATATACGGGTTTCGGGATTCATTGTTGTATCCCAAAGCTGTTCGGCATTCATCTCTCCAAGACCTTTATACCGTTGTGTATGCACCGAGCTTTCGTTGCCATCTGTCCATTCTTTTATTGTAGCTAAACGCTCTTCGTCATCCCAGCAGTATTGCTCTTTCTTCCCTTTCTTCAACAAGTACAGCGGAGGAGTAGCAATGTACACATTCCCGTTTTGTATTAGCTCATTCATAAAGCGGAAGAAGAAAGTAAGAATAAGGGTTGTAATGTGACTTCCGTCCACGTCGGCATCGGTCATTATCACAACCTTATGATACCTAAGTTTCTCGGTGTTCAAGGCCTTGGAGTCTTCCTCTGTACCTACCGATACTCCGAGTGCGGTATATATATTTTTAATTTCGTCATTTTCAAACACTTTGTGCTGAATAGACTTTTCGACATTCAGAATTTTTCCTTTGAGCGGCAGTATTGCCTGAAACTCGCGGTTTCGTCCTTGCTTTGCCGTTCCGCCTGCCGAATCTCCCTCGACCAGATATATCTCGCAGTCTTCGGCTTTACGGCTAGAACAGTCCGACAGCTTGCCGGGCAGTCCTCCACCCGAGAAAACCGTTTTGCGTTGCACCAGTTCACGTGCCTTGCGGGCAGCATGCCGAGCCTGAGCGGCAAGAATAACTTTACTAACAATAGACTTAGCGTCTTTCGGATTTTCTTCCAAATAGTTAGCAAGCATCTCGCTTACAGCTTGGTCAACGGATGAGCTAACCTCTGAGTTTCCTAATTTAGTCTTTGTCTGTCCTTCAAACTGAGGCTCAGCAACCTTTACGGAAACAACGGCAGTAAGCCCCTCACGAAAGTCGTCTCCACTAATTTCAAACTTTACTTTCGACAGCAAGCCTGAGCTTTCGGCATAATTTTTAAGTGTGCGTGTAAGTCCGCGACGGAATCCTGTAAGGTGCGTTCCACCCTCGATAGTATTGATATTATTTACATAGGAATGAATATTCTCTGTAAACGAAGTGTTGTAATGCAGTGCCACCTCAACAGGAATATCATTTTTCTCTGTAACTATATGTATTACTTCGTCAATGAGTCTCTCTCTATTTTTGTCAAGGTACTGAACAAATTCCTTCAATCCTTCTTCGGAGTAATAACGCTCGTATTTAAACTTGCCATCCTCGTCTTCTTCCCTCTCATCAGTAATAGACAGTGCTATTCCTGCATTCAGATATGCTAAGTCTCTAAGTCTGGCAGACAATGTTTCGTATTTATAAACAGTTGCCAAGAATATTTCCGCATCCGGTTTAAATGTGATTATTGTTCCGGTTTTGTCAGACTCTCCAATCACCTGAATGTCGCCTTGCGATGCACCTTTTGCAAATTCCTGCACCCAAACTTTCCCTTCGCGGTGAACTTCTGCACGCAATGTAGCTGAAAGGGCATTCACACAGGAAACCCCCACTCCGTGAAGTCCTCCAGACACTTTATAAGTACCCTTATCAAACTTACCTCCTGCGTGAAGGACTGTCAGCACTACTTCCAAAGCCGATTTATTTTCCTTAGCGTGGTGCCCTGTCGGAATACCTCGCCCGTCGTCTTTTACCGTAATGGAGTTGTCTTTATGAATTATTACATCAATGTTCTTACAGAAACCTGCAAGAGCCTCATCTATGGAGTTATCAATAACCTCATAAACAAGATGATGAAGACCTTTTTCGTTTACATCACCGATATACATCGATGGTCTTTTGCGAACTGCGGACAGACCCTCCAGCACCTGAATATTATCGGCTGAATAATCTTGTGGTTGCCCTTGATTTTGATTGTTTTCTATTTCTGACATAAATTTATTTTCAGTATTTAAAAGCCGAAATAATTATTACTTAACGGCTACAAACAACTTCGACGTGCAAATATACAAAACTTCATCCTTACAAAGAAGTTACAACAGAGCATATTGTCAACAATATGTTTATAACATATAGGTGCATCTATATTTTGATATATCAAATCAATGTAGTTTCTTTGTGAAATCATTTAAAAAACTTAACTCGTTTACGTCCATTTTGCCTACAACATAAACAGGAATGCAGAATACGGATACAAAATACAACAA
The DNA here is from genome assembly GCA_047975005.1 of Bacteroidales bacterium. Lineage (GTDB taxonomy): Bacteria > Bacteroidota > Bacteroidia > Bacteroidales > Prolixibacteraceae > JBKEAJ01. Next base: position 20,974 of record JBKECW010000077.1, read on the forward strand.
ACATCGTTTTCAGGAATTTTTTAACAACTACTTCCCGAAAGTAAAGTCTTTTGCTCTTCAAATTCTAAAATCTGAAGAAGATGCCGAGGACATTACCCAAGATATTTTTGTCAAGATATGGGAAAACCCCGAGCTTTGGTCTAACAAAACAAAATCCGACAACTATCTTTACGTTACCACCAGAAATCAAATTTACAATTTCCTAAAACATAAAACCGTAGAGCTTAAACACATGGAAGACGCTGCCCGGAAGATGCGAATCTCAGAGCAGAGACAAGCAGACCAGAGCGATGAACTACACGTAAAGGAGTTGGAGTTGCTTATCCAAATAGCAATCGATAATATGCCAAAGCAACGCAGGCGTATTTTCTTAATGAGCAGGCAAGAAAATTTGACAAATCAAGAAATTGCTAACAAACTTGACATCTCTGTTCGCACAACAGAACACCATATATATCAGGCACTTCAAGACTTAAAGAAAATAGTTTTATTTTTTTTCTTGATTGGACTAAGTATGCCGGCTTAACAAATTGTTTATATAGTGAGAACATATAATTCAGACTATATAAATATTTAGTTGAAGTGGGAGAAAATATAGAAAAAATAATACAAGCATTCGTTGACTCAGACTTCTCAGAGCAAGCAACAAACTCGTTCCACAATTGGCTAATAGAGAACAAGCATAAAAAAGGGAAAGATCGTGTGCTTCGCAAGCTGTGGGATGAAACCAAAGCTGAAGCAAACGAAAGCACTGACATATCATATAGACAAGTCCTAAATAAGATCAAGGAACAACAACAAACAAGCCTAAGAACCCGCAGACTCAGCATTTTAAAATATATTGCGGCAGCTGTCATTCTTATAACAATATCGGTGGGAGGGACTTTCTGGCTCATGCAGAGACAGTCTAGCAGTCAGCTTGATGTAAAAATGGTAGAATGCTATGCCAAAAACGGAGATACCGATATACTATCACTACCCGACGGCAGCACCGTCCACTTAAACTCCGGTTCCTATGTTATTTATCCCGACAATATGGAAGGCGACACCCGCACTATATTTTTGATAGGAGAAGCGCACTTTGATGTTGCCAAAAATCCGAAGAAGCCTTTTATAGTAAAATCCTCAAATTTATCGGTTACTGCATTAGGCACAAAGTTCAATGTAAGAGCCTATCCCGAGGATGAGTACATCACCGCAACCCTTATCGAAGGCAAGGTCAGCGTAGACTGCCACGGCAAGAACTACATTTTGACAGCTGGACAAGAGGTTACATTCAACAGAAACTCTGATGAAAGCCGACAACTAGATGCCAACATAGACATCACAACAGCATGGCAAAGGGATGAAACAATCTTCAACAAATCTACATTTGAAGAAATACTTAACACCTTAGAACATCGCTACGGTGTAGAATTTCGCAGTCCTAAGATGAAATATAATGAAGATAGGTACAACTTTGTGTTTAAAGAAGGGGCAGACATTAACGAGGTCATGAATATTGTACAAACCGTAGTCGGAAAATTCAAATATCGCATAGATGGCAACATCTGCTATCTATACTGGGATTAAGAATAGTAAGGGAATTTAAAAAACTAACAAAAAAAATAACACATGAACACAAAAAAAAGTATCCGGAAAGGCTGGTCCCCTATTCCGGACACATCGTAAAAATGCTTTCAGCATCAAAAAAATGATTAGTCAGAATTTACAAATTGACATTTAAGTTTAACACTAAAAACCTTACAAAGATATGGATTTATATTTAAAACATGTAAAACGATATGCGTTTATCATTTGTCTGCTATTAGTGAACACAGCACTATCTGCCCAAAACAATAAGAGAGTAAGTATAAACAACAACAACATTACTCTACAGGCAGCATTAGCAGAAGTTCAGAAGCAGTCGGGGATGTCGGTTGCTTACAACGATTCCCAACTACCCACAAACACCATTTCTCTTGATTTGTATGAGCAGTCAGTAGAAACAACATTAACAAACATCCTAAAAGGGACTAATTTTTCTTACTCAATAGAGGGCAACTACATAATGATAGTTCCAAAACAAGATGAGAAACAAGTAGCAAGGAAGAAAGTAAGTGGCACTATGATAGACCCCGAGGGCAATCCTTTGACAGGAGTAACTATCATGGAGAAAGGCACTAGGAATGGCACAATAACCGATACCGACGGAAACTATTCTTTGACAGTACCCAACAACGCTACCCTTCAATACTCTTACATTGGCTATCAAACCATCGAGAAAAAAGTCAGTGGCGAAGGCGACATCAATCTCACTATGATGGAGGACTCCGAGATGTTGGATGACGTTGTAGTTACAGCATTAGGCATCAAACGCCAATCGAAAGCATTGGGTTATAATTTGGAAAAAGTAAGTTCAGACAAAATTACCACTGCTAAGGATGCTAACTTCATTAACTCCTTGACAGGGAAAGTTGCCGGACTACAGATTAACAGCTCCTCGGGAGGAGTAGGTTCTGCAACCAAGGTAGTTATGCGCGGGGCTAAATCTATCTCCAAAAACAACAACGTTCTATATGTTATAGACGGTGTTCCCTTGTTCAATCAGAGCACCGGAGGCGTAAGCACAATCAATGGTGCTCCCGAAAGAGAAAGTATAGCCGACATCAACCCAGAGGACATTGAGAGCATGTCTGTATTGACAGGTCCATCGGCAGCAGCACTATATGGTAGCAACGCTGCAAACGGAGCGATCTTGATTACAACCAAGAAAGGTAAAGTTGGAAAAGCAACAATTACCTTAACAAACAATACCGATTTTATGAGCCCCTTCATCACGCCGCGTTTTCAAAACACTTATGGAAATGCTTCAGGGGAATTTTCAAGCTGGGGAGATAAATTGGAGACACCATCCTCTTACGACCCTACTAATTTTTTCCGTACAGGATTTAACACAACAACCTCGCTTTCAGTATCGACAGGCACAGAGAAGAATCAAACTTTTATATCGGCAGCAGCCACTAATGCAGGCGGCTTGATGCCCAACAATGACTATAACAGGTACAATGTTACTTTCAGAAACACTGCCAAATTTATAAACGACAAACTAACTGCCGACATTGGAGCAAGCTACATAAAACAAGACGACCAAAATCCAACCAGACAAGGGGAATATCTTAACCCACTAATACCCTTATACTTATTTCCACGAGGGGAAGACTTCTCGGCAATGCAGCTATATGAGCGTTACGACGAAAGCCGTAATATTCCCGTTCAGTATTGGCCTTATGGAGACACCGGCATGCAAAATCCTTATTGGATAGTAAACCGCAATATGTTTATCAACAAGCGAGACCGCTACATGATGAATCTCAACTTGAAATATGACATCATAGACGGTTTAAACGTAGCGGGACGTGTACGTCTGGACAATGAATATGGCATTTATGAGAAGAAACTTTATGCCGGAACTTCCGGTCAGTTTGCTCAGAAATATGGAAATTATTCAAATGCAAAGCGTCAAAACAAGCAGGTTTACGCCGATCTTATTGCTAACCTGAACAAGAGTTTTGGTGATTTTGATTTGACAGCCAATTTAGGAACCAGCATCTCCGACCTGCAATACAATGCATCAAGCTACGGCGGACATTTAAAGCAAATTCCTAACTTTTTCTCTGTTGACAACATCGACTTAACGGCAGCATCGTCAGGAGTAAATCAAACAAGATGGAGAGAGCAAACACAGTCTATTTTTGCCAGTGCCGAGCTAGGTTGGAGAAGCATGCTTTATTTGAGTCTTACGGGGCGTAACGACTGGGCATCGCAGTTGGCAAACACCGAGCAATCGTCGTTCTTCTACCCATCGGTAGGGCTTTCGGCAATTGTAAGCGAGATGCTAAAAATGCCAAAACAAATATCCTATCTCAAACTCAGAGGCTCTTACAGTCAGGTGGGCTCTCCAATATCACGCAACATTTCTATTCCGACGTACTCGTATAACAGTGGCGGAGTATTGCAGACCATCTCTCGCTACCCTATCGACAAACTATATCCCGAGATGACAACATCCTACGAAGCAGGGCTTGACACTCGCTTGTTTGGCAATCGTATAGAACTAAATGCTACTTACTACAAATCAAATACGAAGAACCAGACCTTCGAAGTACCAATATCTTCTTCGACTTCGTACACAAGTATGATTGTACAAACAGGAAACATTCAGAATCAGGGACTTGAGTTATCACTGGGCTACAACGATGAGTTTTTCGACAAAAACCTACGCTGGAACAGCACAGTAACCTTCTCTTTGAATAGAAATAAAATAATAAGTCTGGCAGGCGATTTAAGAGACCCAATAACAGGAGCTGCTCTAGACATGCCCGACATGAAACGCTCTGTGGTAGGCTCTTACTTTATGAAATTGGTCGAAGGAGGTTCAATAGGAGATATTTACACTACCAAAATGTTCTACACCGACAACCAAGGAGATATTTACGTTGACGATTCTGGGAAATTTGGTACTCCTGTTACCGGAGAGTTTAAGATTGGAAATACCAATCCCGACTACAACTTAGGTTTTATGAACTCATTTTCTTACAAAGGCATCGACTTAGGTTTCTTAATAACTGCCCGTGTGGGAGGAGAGGTTGTTTCGGGCACCGAAGCAGTATTGGATTACTACGGAGTGTCTGAACGCTCGGCAATAGCTCGCGACAATGGTGGCATACAGGTAAACAACGGACTCATGGATGCTCAGTACTACTATCAGTTTATTGGCGACGGCGGTGGCGGTTCAGGCATGATGTCTCAGTATGTTTATAGTGCTACTAACGTTAGATTACAAGAGTTGACACTTGGTTATAATCTTCCTAAGAAATGGTTTAATGACCTACTTAGCATAAAAGTATCATTTGTAGGCAGAAATCTATGGATGATTTATAACAAAGCACCTTTCGATCCCGAAGTTATTTCTTCTACGGGTAATTATTTACAAGGCTTTGATTACTTTATGATGCCGAGTACTCGCAATCTTGGCTTCAGCGTAAAAATAACATACTAAAGAAATCTTCTTATTAACGTGAGATAAAACAATAATAAAATGAAGAAAACGAAAAAAAATATAATGAGACTAAGACTCCTTGTTAGTTGTTTAATAGGAGTACTGGGTCTTGGGCTAGCATCATGCACTCAAAATTTCGAGGAGTACAATACCAATCCCGACGAGCCTACCGACGAAATGCTAGAGGGCGACAATTTCAAAATTGGAGCTTTCTTCCCACAAATGCAGATATCTGTAATTCCGGGAGGAGGAGGAAATCCAAATCAATTTCAGGTTTCACAAAATCTAACAGGCGATGTTTATTCGGGCTACATGACGGGCATCGGAGCATGGAACAACGGCAAGAACGGAACGACTGCCGCTTTTGTAATCACTGACTGGCAGGACATACCATTCAACCGAGTTTTAGCAAGCTCGATAAGTGCCGACTTGAATGTAAAGCGTCAAGTAGGAACAGACATTTCCAATCCGGTGGTTGCATTCTCAACTATTTTAAAAGTAGCTTGTGTTCACAGGTTTGCAGATATGTTTGGACCTCTACCCTACACTAAAATAGCAGAAGGAGGTTCTTTGGAAATACCCTATGATTCGGAGGAGGTTTTGTACAAGTCATTCTTCCAAGAACTGACAGATGCCATAAACACCCTCACCGATTATACCAAAAAGAATCCCGGAGCAAGCCCGATGGCAGACTACGACTTGGTGTACGACGGTGATTATGTGAAGTGGGTTAAATTTGCAAATTCCTTAAAACTACGCATGGCTATGCGTTGCAGCTATGTAGACCCGACTTTGGCACAAACCAATGCCGAAGAAGCTGTTAACCACGAGTATGGAGTTATAACAGAAAATGCAGACAATGCAGAGCTTAAATCCGGAAAGGGCA
>JBKECW010000078.1:0-20389 GCA_047975005.1 Bacteroidales bacterium
CAATTGTATGAAAATACTACTTTTGCAAAAATAAAACACTAATACCTTGAAGTATGAATATCAAAACATTAATAAAACAAACAGGTCTTGCACTACTGCTTGTTTGGTGTGCATCTTGTGGTAAAACCGAAAGCGACACAAAACCAAACGAGAAGAATAATGGTGTAGTAAATTCCGAGATGTTGACAGATGAGATACAGCCCGGCGATAATTTCTACGAGCATGTCAACAGAAAATGGTTGAACAACAACCCTATGCCAAACGACAAAAGCCGATATGGCTGGTTTAATGTGTTAGACGATGAAAATAAAGAAAGGCTAAAAGTGATTTTTGACGAGCTAGCTTCTGGAAACAGCTCCGAGAACCCTGTCGCTAAGAAGATTAGCAACTTCTACAATAGTGGAATGGACACAGCAAGTGTAGAGAAGGCAGGAATCAGCAAACTGCAATTCCTTTTGGACGATATAAACAAAATATCAGACATTGACGGGGTCATCGAGACCGCCGGTTTATTGCAGAGATATCAGGTATGCCCACTATTGGCATACTATGTTAGTCCCGATGCCAAAAACAGCGTGCAAAACATAGCTGGTATTTATCAAAACGGCCTGGGGATGCCCGACAGAGATTATTATCTGCAAAGTGATGACAAATCGGCAGAAACTCAAGAAAAGTATAAGGAGTTTCTGACTAAGATATTTTCACTGCTGGGCGATACTGATGCCTCCTCTAAGGCGGAGAATGTCTATAAAATAGAATATGCCATGGCTGAGGCATTCAACAGCAGGATCGAAAATCGCAATCCTCAAGCAACTTACAATAAAATAAAGGGCGACGAGCTTACAAAAGTGTATCCTGACATTAAATGGGATGCCCTTTTCAAGGGAATGAAACTAAACAGCCCTAAGGAAGTGAACGTCGACCAGCCGAAATACATCAACAGCCTTGGCAAGATTCTTAAAGAGAACTCTATCGATGCGTGGAAAGATTACCTGACGGTACGCACGATTACTGATTTCTCGGGATACCTGCCAAATAAATACTCCGAAGCTAGTTTTGAGTTTTATGGAAAAACTATCAGCGGACTCAACGAAAGAGAGCCTCGATGGAAACGTGTGCAAAACGCGACAAATGGGGCATTGGGAGAAGCCATAGGGCAGATTTATGTTGAAAAATATTTCCCACAAGCGGCAAAAGACCGCATGATGAAACTGGTTGAAAACCTGCGCACTGCCTTCTCTGGCAGAATAGAAAACCTCGATTGGATGGGTGCCGGAACCAAAATCAAGGCTAAGGATAAACTAAAATCGATAACTGTAAAGATAGGATATCCAAACAAATGGAGAGACTACTCGGCACTAAACGTAGTGGGCGATTCGTATCTTGCCAATGCTCTGGCATCATCGGAGTTCGATTTTAACTTTGAGGCATCGAAAATAGATAAACCCGTCGACAAAGACGAGTGGCACATGCTTCCACAAACCATCAATGCCTACTACAACCCTACCGCCAACGAGATAGTGTTCCCTGCCGCAATATTGCAGCCTCCATTTTTCGACTACAATGCCGACGATGCCATTAACTACGGTGCTATTGGCGTGGTAATAGGACATGAGATGACTCACGGCTTCGACGATAGTGGTTGCCAGTTCGATAAATATGGAAATATCAACAATTGGTGGACTCCCGAAGACTCAACTAAATTCAAAGTTCTAACACAAGCTCTTGTCGAGGAGTATAATTCTTTTGTTGTTATCGACACAGTACATGCAGATGGAGAATTAACTCTAGGCGAGAACATTGCAGACCTTGGCGGAGTGAACATCTCCTACGATGCATTTAAAAATGCTACAAAAGGACAAGACGACAGCACTAAAATTGAGGGACTTACTCCAAACCAACGCTTTTTCATAAGCTATGCAAAAATTTGGGCTACTCACATTCGTGATGAAGAGGCTATGCGCCTAACAAAGATTGACCCACACTCAATGGGCAAGTTTAGAGTAAACGGCATAGTGCCAAATGTGGACGTTTTCTACAATATCTTTAATGTTACAGAAAACAACGAGTTGTACAAGAAACCCGAAGACAGAATAAAGATTTGGTAAGAAGAGATATTGACAAATCAGAAGAAAAGGAGACAGAACAAAATCTGCCTCCTTTTTTTAAATCCCATATCTAGTCAATATGTTAATTACTGCGGGCTCAATAACCTTTAGCATCCTGTCAAATCCTAAGTCATTGGGGTGAGTACCATCGGTAGTACCTTCGTGGTCAGTACCCAACAGCTCTCCCTCGATGTAGTAAATATCGTCTATTCCGGAAGATTTTAATTTCTCAAACTCCCTCTTAAAGTTTTTGTTTTGGGCTTCCACTCTTTCTCTTGCTTTCATATCGAAATTACCACTTTCCCGCACCACACTCTGAACCATTATTATTGGAGCTTTAGGGTGTTGTTTTCTGATGACGTTCACTAAGTTCCCCGTGCGTTCTGTAATCTCTTCAGGGCTAGGGTTTGGAGCACAGTCTAATATAAAAGCATCTGCATTGATGTCGGCAAGCATATTGGCAACCGGGCTTTCCATTTTTCCTCTTCCACTCAATCCCAAGTTTATAAAATCTACGCCTGTTCTACGAGACATACGTGCAGGATATGCCATGCCGGGACGGCTGGCAGAAGCTCCCTGTAAAATGCTAGAACCATATATCACAACTTTCTTTCTGAAAGGATTTTCCATTGCTTCTATTTTGCTACCCTCGCTAACTCCTATTTCCAGTGTTTTTATCTCATCGTATAGTGGCAGGTAGAGCAGGCATTCTTTTTCGCCATCCTCCATATTACGAACCATTGTATAGACCGACGAGTCGCCAGTGGGACGAGCAACGGCAGCAAAAATCCACTTCCCGTCTCTTTTTATGTATAAGTCAAGTCCCTTCGCAACTATGGCAGTCATATTGCTCAGGGTATATGAACTTGCAGTAGTCCACCGTGCTGCAATGGTGTTACTGTTGGTCTTGAACGTTATGGCAAGACCTGCCGAATTAGTAAATAATCTCTTTACTTCCTGTGGCATGTTGCTGTATTTTGCCGTATCAACCCTATGATAAGGTTTGTGCGTAGGATTTGCTTTGCCTATAATATTCAAATTCACGGCATTGGTGTACACTATATCCTGAGCTGACAGGGGCAAGTATGTCGCACAAATCAACACGGCGATAAGCATTAGATTCTTTGATGTTGCATTTTTCATTAGTCTGATATCAAGTTATTTAAAATATTTTATCCTGCCATAGGGGATAAATGGTAACTATTCAGCTAAAAGAGTTGTTCTTAAAAACTGTGCATTCCATTTGTTTTTTAGGCATCAACGGCACAGCTTCAAAGACGCACGACAATCAGCATTTTAAACCTCTCAGCATTGTAGTATCTCAGCATCATCATTCATACTCCAGCATCCCCTCAAGCGAAATCCCCTCCGGACTGACTCTCATCTGCGCCACAAACACCTCAACTCCATTTTTATGTACATGACTGAGTAGCTCTGCATATTTTGGGTCAATCTCTACGGCAGGAGCAAACTTCGACACGTCTGTGCGTTGAACAATGTAGAGCATCACCGCACGCATCCCTGCTTTCTTCACTTCCAATAAGGTTTGCAAGTGCTTCTGCCCTCTAGTCGTTACGGCATCTGGGAATACGGCATAGTCTCCGTCTTTCATCGACACATTCTTTATTTCGATAAAACATTCGTCCTTGTCATTTTTGACAAATAGATCAAAACGGCTATCGCCAAACTTTACCTCACGCCTTACATGGGCATAGCAGTCCAGTCCTTTTATAAGCCTATTCTCAAGCAGTTCCATACCGAGCTTGTTGGCATTGGAGGTGTTGACGCCCACCCACGAGTCGTCGATTTTAATCATCTCCCATGTATAGCGAGTCTTGCGCTTTGGATTATTGCTGTCCGACAAGTAAACCTCCGCTCCTTCCTCAATACAGGTTTTCATAGAGCCTGAGTTAGTGCAATGGGCAGTAATCACAGAACCGTCGTCGAGTCGAACGTCTGCAAGAAAGCGTTTATATCGCTTTATCAGTATTCCGTGAACGAGTTCGCTTTCAAAGTTCATATTTTATTTGGGTTTTGTCTTGTGTCAAAAACATCTACAATCTCAATTCTATTTTTCTCTTTGTAAATCCAATAAATTATTCTGTAGTTCGTGCTTACAAGACACCTGAAATTTTGAGACATATCTTTTAGAACTTTGCCAATAGTCTCAATCTCAGGACATTGCACTTCAATAAAATAGGGTAGGCTTAAAGTCTACCCTATTTAGCAATTTTATTCTTATTGAAATTTAATCCAACTCTTTTATTCTCAGTTTTCTAAACTCTACGTGCGAGCCATGCGACAAGAAACCGATATGCCCTGACTTTCTTTTCAGTCCGGGGTGGTCTTTATGGTCGAGAGTTCCGTTTTTTGATGCTTCTTTGATGTTTCCCTCCAAAATTGTAGTACCGTTGAGGACAATCTTGATGTTGTCGCCGTTGAGGTAGACCTCTTCGGAGTTCCACTCGCCCACAGGTTTAAGAAAACCTCTCATTGCCGCAATAGTCCCGTATACAGAGCCATGATATTGATAGTCTGCAAGTTCCGAATAAATCGCAGCAGTGTTGTCAAGTATTTGAAGCTCCATTCCCACATAAGCGGCATCTCCTTCGGCAGGCATTCTCACTCCTAGTCCGTTGTTAGCTCCCGGAGTAAGTTTAAAATCAAAGCGAAGTACGAAGTTGTCGTATTCCTTGTCGGTGAACAAGTTACCGCTTGCAATGTCGGGATAATAAACAAGTCTGCCTTCCGACTCCACCTTGTGAGCAGTTGTGTTGCCTTGCCATCCGTCAAGGTTCATACCGTTGAATAGAGGTTTAAAGCCTTCCGCTGCTTCGTCGTCGGAAACTTTATACTCCACGTTGCTGAGGTCATTCACATAGATATTTCTAAACTTCGTGTAAGTTTGATGCGCCTGCAACTCAATAGCTTCTCTTGGGAAGATAGGGATTTTCCTGTCCCAATAGTTTTCAAGAACTACATTGTCGGTTACAAGAACTCCATTTAGTTTCACCGTTACCTTATCGCCTATCATCTTGATATAGAAAGTATTCCACTGCTTAACAGGGTTATCGACTTTCACCAAAGGTATTCTTTCGTGCTTTTGGTTGTTGTACAAACCTCCCGAACCCACTTGTGCGCCAACGTTTACACGTGCAGGGTCCCAAATTTGCACTTGTGGCGAGCCTCTGAGGTAAATGCCGCTGTCGCCATCTTCCGAAATCCACCAATCTACCCACATTTCAAAATCGCCATACATTTTCTTGGTACAAAGGTTGTCCCATGCGCCGTTCTCGAAAACAATGCAGTTGTCCTGCACGCTCCAGAAATTCAGCATTTTTTCGTCGGCTTGCTTTTGTTTTTCTGCCAGCTCCTTGGGAGTCATTTTGCTGCGCTTGATAGGGTTTTCCAGTAGTCCTTTCCAACCGGTCAGGTCTTTTCCGTTAAAGATAGACACATAGCCGCCGTCTTTAATGTTGTCGATATACTTTTGAATATTGATTTTATGGTAGTCGCTGTCTTCACCACTAATTTTGTTTTTGGCTTTTGTCAGTATTTCCTTCACGCCTTCGCCATAAACACCCTCCGAGTCTTCGCCGGGTAGTGCTGCCGTCATAATTGAGTGGGCAGCTTCGTTTGCCACAGAGTTATCGTCCAGCAAAGAACCCAAAAACAGCACATTAGGATAAGTGCGAGTGCCTCCTAAGAGCTTGATTACAGACTTCTTATCGTCTGCCGAAGAACATAGCGGATAAATATCTTGTGCCAACAATAGCTTTTGCTCGGGCATAACACTTCCGCTTCTTGCAATACTGATAAACTGCTTGAATGCCTTACTCTTATCGCCACTGCTACCACTTTTACAGATGTCCAACAGCTTGTAGACTACCTCTTGCCCTTTCCAGTTCAATATTGCATCGAAGGCAGCAGCTTTGTCGCTTGCGTTACCGTTTTTGTACACGCTGTCTACATAGTTCAGTGCTTCCGCACCGCCCAAAGATGCAACAACAGGGAATATCAGTTGCTTGTTTTGTGAACCCTTGTCGGCATAGTCTGTTAGGTCTGAAATTTTATTGCTGTCGTCTTGTTCCTCCTTAGTTACCTTTACGATAGCGTTTTGCACATCCTTTATATTATTGCCCGACGCATCGGTCAGAGCAGAGAATAGCTCGGCTTTTTTGCAGGGTGTAGACACATTTGCCAATGCCGAATATGCTGCATTTTTCACAGCAGCATCACTGCTATTGGTCTCCGACTTCACCAAGTCGAAATATTCGCTTGTTGATTTGCTGCCAAATAAGTTAAGGGCTAAGACCTTTTTGTCCTTGCTAAGTGAATTGTACTTGTTGTACAGTTGTTTCAAATCGTCTTTGTCGCTAGTCAGAGCAAGAGCTTGTTTTACGGCATTGTTTGTGCTTTCGTCATTGCTTGTTGCTAGAAGATTCACCAGGTCTGTGTTTGCCCCGCTGCCCTCTATCAATGCTAAAGACTTGATAGCAGCTTGTTTTACATCAGCATTTGAATTGTTAAGTTCACTTCTGACATAAGAGCTTGCGCTTGGGCATTTCAGATTACTCAGCATATACAGTATTTCTGTTTTCTTCTCGTTATCCGAAGACTTTGCCTTTTCAACCCACTGCTTGACTGCTCCAACATCTTTTATTTTTTCTGCTATTTCTAGCACTCCACCTCTAAAGCTCTTGTCGTTAGAATCGAAAGCCTCTAGCAGTTTGGGCATTGCCATATATCCGTAGTTATCGGCAAGAGTGTTTAGGGCTTGCAGTTTAAAAGTCTGATTTTCGGGCTTTGTACATTTCTTAAACACCTCATCTACAATGCTTCTGGCTTGTGTGTCCTTGCCTAGTTTTGCACTTCTGTCGGCAGCGGCAAGATATGAATACACGGCATCGGTAGCCTCAGGCATATACTTAGCTTTTGCCGCCTGACTTTGCAAGGACTTTACTGCATATTCGGAAGCCGTTTGCGACAATGCCTTGTTTATAAGGCTTATAGTCGGATTGTCGTTGGTGCATTTCAGTTTGGTAAGCAATATGCCCGTAGAGTTGGTAGAACCCATCTCATACAAGGCATTTATTAAATCTACCTCATTTCCTTTTTCGTTTGATAAGGCATCGATAACCGCCTTTTCGCTCTTTGCCGAGTTAACGCCTACTAGAGCCATCGCTGCATCGGCACTCAGATATTGATTGCTCAACTTACTTGCTATTGCATCAACCTCCTTGTCGCCTGCAATAAATTTGAGTTGCTGTAGTAAGAAGGCATCTACTTCGTCGCCTTTCGAGGGGCAAGAGGCATAGGCTTCTGCAATCCACTCTCTGTCGGCTTCGTGTCCATCCTGACTTACATACAAAGCGAGAGAGCCAAGAGCCATTCGTGCTTCTGTGTCAGTACTGATTTCGGATGCGGGCTGTAGCATATTCAGCAGCTTGTTTAAGCCTTCCTCTTTTGTTTCGATAATATAATCCAACTGAGTGTTCAGCTCATCGAGGTTCTTAGTTTGCATCTTTGCCAGCGCATCGGCAATTTTTGTATCAACGGTTCTTTTGTCCTGCCCATTCACAAATCCGACTTGGATGAATAGCATGGACATCAAGAATATAGATATTATTTTTCTCATTTTGATTTCTGTTTTTTTTGATTAAATATTCCAAGGTCCTCGCATTGGTTGCTTCAACAATCGGTTTGCACCCTCGTCGTTAATAAATTCTTGTTTCACCGGGTCGAATTCTAAGCTCCTGCCTAATCGCAGGGCGATAAGTCCCATGTTCACGATGGTACACGAGCGATGTCCGTTTTCTTCGTTTAGAGCAAACTTTTCCCTTGTTCTAACAGACTCCGAGAAATTAGTAATTTGAGGTTCGGGGTCGGGCAGAGAGTTTACAAGCCCTTGAATATTAGGGATAGTACTTTTGAAACCTTTGAATATCTTACCGTTTGGACCTTCGATATATGCAGCATCTTTGTCCTTGTTTTCTCCATCGAGAATAATCTGACAACCATCGGCATATGTATATGTTATTCTGCGCCATGTACCTACGGCATCATAATTTTGCTGAGGAGCGTCGACTTCTACCTTTACGGGCGATGTATTGTCTTTACCAAGCATGTATTGTATCGGGTCGAGGTAGTGCTGTCCCATGTCGCCAAGTCCGCCGCCGTCGTAGTCCCAATATCCTCTAAATGTTGAATGTACACGATGTTCGTTGTAGGGCTTGTATGGTGCAGGTCCCAACCACATATCGTAGTCTAGTGTGTCGGGAATGGATTGAGGTGCGAGTTTATTTTTGCCTACCCAGAAGAACTTCCAGTTGTAGCCTGTTACACCGCTGACGGTGAATTTCAGAGGCCAGCCTAACACTCCACTGTCAACAACTTTCTTTAGTGGCTTAACGCTTGTTCCCAATCCGTAGAAAGCATCTTTAAATCTAAACCAGGTGTTGAGTCTGAACATGCGCCCGTTGTCTTTCACGGCTTTCATCACTTGCAAGCCCTCGTAGATAGTGCGCGTCATAGGTTTTTCGCACCATATATCTTTACCCGCTTTCGCTGCTGCCACCGACATAATCCCGTGCCAATGAGGCGGTGTAGCAATATGCACGATATCAATATCTTTCTGCAAAAGCAGATCGCGGAAGTCGTGATACACTTTCACGTCCTTATCAAGCATTTTTTTTGCAATTTCGATATGTTTTTTCTCCACATCGCAGATGGCAACTACACGAGTATCCTCGTATGGTATGTGGTTACGTCCCATGCCACCAACTCCTATAATAGCTTTAGTCAGTTGGTCGCTTGGTGCGGTGTAGCCCTTGCCCAATACGTGTCTGGGCACAATGTAGAAACCTGCCGAAATCACAGCAGCTTTCTTTAAGAAATCTCTCCTGTTGTTATTACTCATAATCTGTTGTATATTTATATTTGTTTCTGCGCAATGTAAGTTCCCATCTAAAAGGAGCGTAAATATATAATAGATTTCCCGAATATTAAAATTATATTTCGCAGGAGTTATGCTTATGAAATGCTATTAGAATAAACCTAAATATCTATTAAATTAAAAATTAGCCTTTGTATTCATCTTTTGATTGTATTAATACAGTCTCCACAAAAAGGCGTACGGGCGAATGTTGATTCGCCCGTACGCCCCATATCTAGAAAAAATACAACTTATTTCTTCCACTTAAAGTCTTCAGGGAATTGCAGATTATGAATTATCTCTCCTCCGCTTAGACGTATCCACGACTTAAAGCCAACCTTGCCCTCGCTAAGCTCTATCACTCTTGCTCCGCTTGGTTTCAAATTATTATAGACCGTGTCGCAGCCACTAAAGCGTCCGTAGGCTAACAATATCTTATTCCAATATACTGCAAAGTCATTATTGTGGTCATGCCCGACAAACACTCCTTCTATATCGCCCATTTCTTTCATCGACACAAACAAGCCAGAGTTGAGTGCAGGACAGCAAACCCTCTCTCCCCTTGTGCCAATCATTAGAGAACCGCTGCTTGTCGCAGCATCATCAAACTCCGGAATTGGAATATGAAAGAAGGCTAAGGACGGTACTGCTTTTCCGGCATTTTTCTCAGCAAAAGCACGGCTGCTTTGTCTGTACCAATCTATTTGATCGGCATGAATATGCCCATAGCCCTTTATGCCATCAATAGTGGAATAAGCATTGGAATCGAACAAATACAGGATGCGCTCGGGTCTGTCGCTTCCCTGCGACGAAATTGTCAACAAGCTGTTGCCGACTCCGGTTATATTGTCTACTGTCCCTAGCGTATTATGAGGTATGCTTCTAATAATATCGTATAGCTCGCTGCGACTTTTCCCATATTCATCGTCATGATTTCCAAAAGTAATAACAAAAGGAATGCC
Source organism: Bacteroidales bacterium (assembly GCA_047975005.1). Lineage (GTDB taxonomy): Bacteria > Bacteroidota > Bacteroidia > Bacteroidales > Prolixibacteraceae > JBKEAJ01. Next base: position 10,005 of record JBKECW010000078.1, read on the forward strand.
TCGTGTGGACATAGGCTCCATAATCTCGCGTATGGATTTCTCAGCAGGTTCGCCATAAATAGCATCGCCCGTATGAATCACCAAATCAGGCTTCTCTGTATCAAGCATTTCGTTCACGTTCTTTAATGCCCGTTCAGAACGAGGATTGTCAGCGATGTAGTGCGTGTCGGCAAGTTGAACAATCTTAAACTTACCATCTTTGTTATAAGTGAAACTTCCCGCTGCCGGGTTTACTAAATTATGAGTGTCTCGCTCGGACTGCGAAGAGGCTGCTAGCACATTAGCAGCAGCACCTGCCGACACAATCCCTGTCATCCCCACAAGTGACGACCCTTTTATAAAGGAACGTCTGTCAATGTTTTTCATGCGTATGTATTTTAATTGCCAGACCTGCCTTACAGACAAGTGGATATATTTTGTCAATATAATCGTCTTCAAAAATAGAAAACATTATCCGATTGCCAAAATGCTCTAACATTTTTTGGCAGACCTGAACGTCTGCCAAAAAAATCACTTGAACGCACGAAAATACAGGAGCTCAGATATTACAACGGCAGATTTTCGTTGTCGTAAAGCACCGTGGAAAGATAGCGCTCTCCTGTGTCAGGAAGCACTGCTACTATGCGCTTACCTTTGTTCTCGGGTCTTTTTGCTATTTCCTTTGCAGCACTAAGTGCAGCTCCCGATGATATCCCCACAAGAAGCCCCTCTATTCTGGCCAACTCTCTGCTGGTCTTAATCGCATCGTTATTGCTTACCTTTATCACTTCGTCAATAAACTCCGCATGGTAGTTCTTGGGAATAAATCCGGCGCCGATGCCTTGTATTTTGTGTGATCCGGGACTACCACCACTGATAACCGACGAATCTACAGGCTCAACAGCAACTATCTTCACACTGCTATTCTTTGCCTTCAGAGCTTTTCCAACCCCTGATGCAGTACCTCCTGTGCCGACTCCGCTTACCACGATATCTACCTGCCCGTCTGTATCGCTCCATATTTCTCCGGCGGTAGTTTCGCTGTGTATTTTAGGATTTGCAGGATTATCAAACTGTTGTAGAACGAGTGAATTTGGAGTTTCCTTGCTCATTTCGTCAGCTTTGGCTATAGCTCCTTTCATACCTTGTGCGCCGGGGGTCAAAATAAGCGTTGCTCCCAATGCTTTCAGCAAGTTACGTCTTTCTACACTCATCGTATCAGGCATTGTCAGTATCAATTTATAACCTTTCGATGCCGCTACCCATGCAAGACCTATTCCGGTATTACCACTTGTGGGCTCTATTATCGTGCCTCCCTGCTCTAATCTGCCGCTCTTTTCTGCTTCCTCAATCATAGCATGCGCAATTCGATCCTTCACGCTCCCTCCCGGATTAAAATACTCTAGCTTTACGGTCAATGCTGCTTCTACTCCGTGCTCTTTGTTGTAGTTCTTAACTTCCAACAGCGGTGTTCTACCGATTAAGTCGGTTAGACTTTGTGCAATTCTTGTCATAATTCCTATCTTTTATATGGTATATATATATGTATCGTTTTCTTTTGCTAACATATCTATGGTAATTCCCTTAAGCGTTTTTTTTATAAAATCATTGATTGTCACACATGCATCTTTCAGCGGATACAATTTATAATCGTACTCCGATGTATTATGACCGACAGTATCAAAGATGCTCACAACATCCAATACGGTTATGGTGCTTGCCGGTTTTGCCAGCTGATAACCTCCACTCTTCCCGAGTTCACTGTTCAGAATACCCGAATGCTTCAAAGACGAGAAAATACCTTCGAGACTCCGCTTAGACACCCCTATGCTGTCTGCAACACAGCTTATTTGAGACGGCTGACCACTCCTACTTTTATACACTTCAACGAGTGCAAGCAACGCAATTTTAGACTTATTTGAAATATCCATATTTAAATTCTTTTTGCAAACATACGTAAAATACATGTACAAAACGTACATTTCAGCGACAAAAAAATCACTTTGCATCATTACCCGTTGACAAACAAAAACTTACCACACTTTTTAAAATTAAATTTATTAGTTTGGATACAATAGCTTATTTTTGCAAAAAAAATATAGAACGATGTACAGGACAAATAACTGCGGAGAACTGCGAGAGAACAATATCGGAAAATCTGTAACCCTTGCAGGATGGGTACAAAAGCTAAGAAAGTTGGGAGGCATGAGTTTTATAGACCTTCGCGACCGATACGGTATAACACAACTTGTTATAGAAGAAAACACCGATGCTAAGATAAGAGAAACAGCAGAATCTCTAGGACGAGAATTTGTCATACAAGCCACAGGAATAGTAAGAGAACGTAGTAGTAAGAATGATAAAATTCCGACAGGTAGTGTTGAACTGGAAGTGAAAGAGCTAAACATACTTAATTCTTCTGACACACCACCTTTTACCATTGAGGACGAAAGCGACGGCGGCGACGACATCAGAATGAAATACAGATACTTAGACCTAAGAAGAACTCCCGTCAGAAACAATTTAGAGCTTCGCTCGAAACTGGCAATAGCGACACGCAACTATATGGACAGCCTTGACTTTATCGAAGTTGAAACTCCCGTCTTAATAAAATCAACTCCCGAAGGGGCACGCGACTTTGTTGTTCCATCAAGAGTCAACGAGGGCAAGTTTTATGCACTGCCTCAATCGCCACAGACCTTCAAACAGCTACTGATGGTATCGGGTTTCGACAGGTATTTCCAGATTGTCAAATGTTTTAGAGATGAGGATTTGCGTGCCGACCGCCAGCCCGAATTTACACAAATAGACTGCGAAATGTCCTTTGTAGACCAAGAGGACATTCTAAGCACCTTTGAGGGTTTGATAAAATTTCTATTCAAGAAAGTGATGAATGTGGAGTTGACCGACTTTCCTCGAATGACCTATGCCGAAGCATTTGAGAAATATGGCAACGACAAGCCCGACACTCGTTTTGAGATGCTTATAAATGATTTTACCGCAGTGGTAAAAGGCAAAGACTTCAAGGTGTTCGACGATGCCGAGCACATTGGAGCTATATGCGCCAAGGGTTGTTCGGAATACACTAGAAAAGAACTTGACGGACTGACCGATTGGGCAAAACGTCCGCAAGTAGGAGCAAAAGGCTTGGTATATGTAAAATGTAATGCAGACGGCACTTTCAAATCATCGGTGGACAAGTTTTACTCGCAAGACGATTTAAAACAATGGGCCGACAAGTGTAGTGCTGAGTCAGGCGACTTAATACTCGTACTCTCAGGCGACAAGCACCAAAACATCAAAGCGCTTAGCGAACTAAGGCTGGAGATAGGACGTAGAATGGGGCTTATGGACAAAAGCACGTTTAAACCTCTGTGGGTAATCGACTTTCCGCTATTGGAATGGGATGAAGACAGCAAGCGTTTCTATGCTATGCACCACCCTTTCACATCACCAAAAAAAGAACACATAGAATTGCTGGATACCGACCCCGGCAAGGTGAACGCAAACGCCTACGATTTAGTAATCAATGGCGTAGAGATAGGTGGAGGTTCGATAAGAATTTTTGATTCAGAGTTGCAATCTAAAATGTTTAAAGTGCTGGGATTCTCAAAGGATGAAGCACAGGCGCAATTCGGATTCCTGATGGATGCTTTCAAATACGGAGCACCACCACACGGAGGTATTGCCTTTGGTTTCGACAGACTAGTGTCACTATTTGCAGGTTTAGATTCAATCCGTGACGTTATAGCCTTCCCAAAAAACAATGCAGGCAGAGACGTAATGATAGACTCACCCTCCGACATTGCCACTGAGCAACTTGACGAACTGATGTTACAGCTCAAAAAACGATAGGGTGCTTCCCCAGATAGAGGAGTTTCTATGGCAAACAAGGAGAACAGAGATACCTGTCAGTACACTTGCAGCAATAGCCATAGACTCTCCCGTCTCAATCTCGGATTTGGTAACGATTGCCACAAACATAGAAAACCCTGACGCTAACTGGCGGGCAGCATGGATACTTACAAAAATAGCAGAAACTGACAGCTCGAAGCTACAGAATTTTGCACCTAAATTAATATCATTCCTCTTGGAGTCGACAAATAAATGCTCGAACGGACTGCTCAGAGGGCTACTCAGAACGCTGACAGAATTGGAGTACAGCTATGACGAAGATGGGAAACTGCTTGACCTCTGCACCAAAATATTCAAAAGCCGGGCGCACTCCAAAGCAGCGCGAGTCAATGCTATGCGTATTGTCACCAACATAACACTAAAACATCCTGAGTTAAAAGAAGAACTTATCACAGAGTTTCAAATTATAGAATTACAGGAGACAAAGTCGGTGGCGGCTGCATGTCGGATACTACGCAAAAGATTACAGAAGAACAAGTCAAGACAATAATCTGTTTCATTGTCATCACACGACCAAGATGCTATTTAACAAGCCAATACACATCTGCGAAGAAAGAGTACCAAACTTTCGACAATAATTTTTCAATCATAAAATTTGCATTTTTGATAACTTTGTTCTAGTTTTGACCTGCAAGGTAATGATTACTTAATAATTCCATAAATATTTTGCTCTTTTGTATTTGAATTTGAAGAAAAAGCATTATTTTCACCGCGTGAAAGTAGAAATAACAATAAAGAAATAAGTATTAACTAAAAAAATGTTGTAATGAAAAAGCTATTTATGCTATTAATGCTCGTCGTAGTACTCTCTGTATCTGCGTCAAGTTCTGTTTTTGCTTCGGTTGGAGCATTCGTGCAAGACAATGCGGCAAACCTAGACCCGACACAAGCCGAAGAAAGTGGAGGTGGATTACTAAACGCAATTGTAATAAAATTCATCGAAGGTGGTCCTATCTTCATGTCGTTCGTTCTTCTAACACTCGTTTTAGGTCTTGCTTTTGCAATAGAGAGAGTTCTCTATCTTGCATTTGCAACATCAAACAACAAAAAACTTTTGAATAAAGTAGAAGAAGCTCTTGAAAGAGGCGGAATCGAAGACGCTAAAGAAGTATGCAGAAACACAAGAGGCCCTGTTGCTTCTATTTACTATCAAGGTCTTGACCGCGCAGACGAAGGTCTTGACGTTGTAGAAAAATCTGTTACTGCCTACGGTGGCGTAATGGTTGGTCAGTTAGAAAGAAACCTTAGCTGGATTGCATTGTTTATCGCACTTGCGCCGATGCTTGGGTTTATGGGAACAGTAATCGGTATGATTGACGCCTTCGACTCTATTGAGCAAGCTGGTGATATTAGCCCTACACTTGTTGCACGTGGTATCAAAGTGGCACTTATCACAACGGTATCAGGTCTTATCGTGGCAATTATCCTACAAGTATTCTACAATTACTGTGTTGCAAGAATTGAAAGTATTACTAATAGCATGGAAGATGCATCAATATCTTTCGTTGACATATTAATCAAACATAAAAACAACTAAGAATCACAGATTATGAGCAAGCAATTAATTTATAATATTGTACTCGGAGTCTTGATGGTAATTTCTGTTGTATTTGTGATTATGATTTTTTTAAATATTGAAGGGTTAGAATCGACAAATAGTGCAGTAGTACAAGAACATCAAGGCATTGTGCACAGCGCAATGATTTGGAGTATAGTGTTACTTGTTGTAGGAGCATTAGCAGCAATTGCTACTGGTCTTGTACAACTGGTAAGTAATCCCAAACAACTTATCGGAGCGGTTATCATACTAGCTATTGTGGCGGTAGTCGTTTTCATTTGTTACTCTTTGGCAGGATCAACAATTACAGAGACTCCCAGTATAAAACAAATGATTGAAAGCGGAAACCTTACTCCAAGCATTATTAAAACATCAGGAACGATTGTGTATGTAGCAGTAGCAGCATCAATAATCGCGGTGGTGTCGTTAGTGTTTGCAGGAGTAAGAAATGCAATTAACTAGAATTATTAATCGTGGTAAAATAAAGTATTATGGCAAATAAAACACCGGAAGTACCTGCAGCATCATTAGCAGACATTGCATTCATGTTGCTAATATTTTTCTTGGTAACAACCACGATGGACGTTGATCAAGGTTTGTTGAGAGTACTACCCGAATGGGTTGACCCTAACGAGTCGTCAGAAGACATACAAGTAAAAGAGCGTAACCTCTTCGTTGTGATGGTTAGTAAAGACGACCAACTACTTGTCGAGAATGAATATATGGACATAAGCAATCTTAGAGAAGCTACCAAGGAGTTCATTCTAAATCCGAACAATTCGGAGAATCTTCCCCAAAAGAAAGAGACAAACATCAAGAATCTAGGGGTAAGACAAGTGTCGCAGGGTATTATATCTCTAAAAAATGACGTAGGTACTCACTACAAAGCATACATTGAAGTGCAAAACGAGTTGGTAGCGGCCGTCAACGAGGTCAGAGATCAAATATCAATGCAAGAATTCGGCAAAAAGTTTGAAGACTTGAATGACGACCAAGAGAAGGCAATTAAGGACTATATTAAAGCTCCAATATCGGAAGCAGAACCAAACAAATAAAAGGAGGTAAATTATGTCTAGATTTAAAAAAGGAGGGAGCAAGGATTTACCGGCAATTTCAACGGCTTCTCTTCCTGACATTGTATTCATGTTGCTTTTCTTTTTTATGGTTAGTACATCCATGAGGGACGTAACTGTCAATGTCGATATTGAGACACCCAAAGCAACGGAAATCACAAAAATGATGAAAACAACGCCAATAAGCTACATTTACATTGGTCAACCAAAAGCCTCTTTTAGAGAGTCTTATGGAACAGCCCCAAGAATACAGCTTAACGACCAGTTTTCAAAGATGGAAGATGTCGGACCTTACCTTGACAGTGAACGCGAGTCTATAAGTGGCGGAGATGATGCTAAAACAGCATTTACTACAGCACTAAAAGTAGACGAGGACACTAGAATGGGTATTGTTACAGACGTGAAACAAGAAATGAGGAAAGTATCAGCACTACGCATTTTGTATAGTGCCGGCAAAAAAACTACAGAGTAGTTTCTTTGACAAATAATTTAAAGTTATTAAGGGACTTGTGTGAAATCCATAAGTCCCTTTCTTAGTGTTTATTTCTTAATCGAACAAAAATGTCTTTACTTAAAAGTAGGTTCTCAAAAGCAATTTTACTGTTGCTTGTAGTTTTTGCAATTGTTAGCGCCACATCAATAAAATTTGGCGAGAAAGATAGTGTAAATTTAGGAGTGTCAAGTACAAATAAATCTGACGACACATTCAGTGAAGGCAAATCAGATGGTATAAAATACTACTCATCCCCTTACATGCCAAAGCATGTAGAGTTTGCAGGAGAAAAAGTCCCAATTGAATATTACGATGTGTATGAGAGTCTTGACAAAGAGCTTTTGTCACATGCATATTTTCATTCTCAAACACTGAGATACATTAAGTTATCTAAGAGATATTTCTCAATAGTCGAGCCTATTCTAAAGAAAAATAATATCCCTGATGATTTTAAATATTTGATGGTTGCCGAAAGCGGGATGAACGAAACGGCAATATCCCCGGCAAGAGCAGCCGGACTATGGCAGTTTCTTGCAAGTACAGCCAAATCTCATGGGCTAACAGTGACTGCTGAGGTAGACGAAAGATACCATGTAGAAAAATCAACCCAAGCGGCATGCGAACATCTACAGTGGCTTTACAATAAGTTCGGTTCGTGGACGCTCGTATGTGCATCGTACAATTGTGGGATTGGCAGTCTTAGCAATCAACTTAGTCGACAAAAAGCAAAGTCGTATTATGATATGCTACTCAATACCGAGACAGGTAGATATGTGTATAGAATAGTCGGATTTAAACTAATAATGGAAAACCCTAAGTTGTATAATTTTTATGTTGCTGACGATGAGTACTACCCTATATGGAATACTAAGTATATTACACTAGACTCAACTGTTAGCGATTTTGGAACATTTGCTAACAATCTGGGACTTAACTACAAGGTTCTAAAGGAATTTAACCCATGGCTAAGAGATAATAAGTTAAATAATCCGAGCAAGACCGTATACAAAATAAAGGTTCCTCAGGAAGGGTATAAGCGCAATTAGGCGTTGAACCTCATGGCATCTGATGGGGATATTCGATCTGCAACGTATGCAGGAATCCCCATTATCAGAAGTATTAAAATGACTGTTCCAACATTGACCAAAACAAAGGGCATAATGCCAAAATGTATTGGCACACTGGACAGGTAATATGTTTCGGGGTCGAGCTTTATGACATTGAAGTACTTTTGAATGAACATGAAAGAGTATGCGATAATATTCCCCCAAGCTAAGCCTCCGACTATGAGCCTAAATGAGATATTTCTAAATACTCTCCGAATTTTACTGTTGGGATATCCCAACGTTTTGAGAACTCCTATGTGATATGTATTTTCAAGAATAATAACCAACAATCCGGAGACCATACAAACTCCTACTATTAGGAGGATTAGCACTATTATGACATATACATTCATGTCTAGCAGTGCAAGCCAATCAAAGATTTGTGGATATATATCAATAACCGAGTTGACATCTATCAATCCTTTTTGTTCGGAATAAAAGGCGAGAGTGCTGGAGGCTATTTCTTCAGTAATCTCATTTATTTGTGAAACATCGGCAACACGCACTTCAAACCCCGAAACCTGAGTAGAGTCCCACTGGCTGACTTGTTGCACCTGTCGCAGGTCTCCATATAAGAACAAATCATCAAACTCCTCTAATCCGGTAGAATATACTGCGGCAATCTTTAATTTTCTTACTCTTGGTTTCTTATCTTGATCATTGATAAAGTATATATAAAACTCATCCCCAAAAGAGAGTTTGAGCAGTCGGGTGATGTTGGAAGACACCATAACATCATTGGACACCTTATTTGGCATAAAATGCAAAGCCTCTCCCTGCACGATATTCTTAGAGAAGAAACCCCAGTCAAAATCGTTGTCTACTCCCTTAAAAACAACTCCATGAATTTCTGTATCGGTTTTTAATACTCCTGGTTTTGTCGCAAATGGGCTAATGCTCGACACTCCATCCATACCTAGTATTGTATTGCTCACAGGATGGTGCTTGTCCATAGGCTCAGTCTCGTAAGAACTATTGTTATTAAGTTGCACAAGCTGAATGTGTGCTCCAAAGCCAAAAGCCTTTTCTGCAACTTCTTTTTTATAGCCTAGCACAATAGATACTGACAGGAGCATGACAATAATGCCAAGAATAATGGATAGCTGGGAAATCATTACCACCCTATTGCCCATTTTACCACCTTTACTTACTCCGCTGAATATTCGTTTTGCAATAAACCTTTCAAGATTCATGTGTATTCTATTGATAATGCCTATATATTAGCTATTCCACGCAAAGATATAATTATTTTATTTGCCCGAATGTACAATAAATCCGACATCTGACGGTAAAGTATAAGCGTAGTACGGGATTGCGGGCTTCATACCTATCAAGTTACCACCCAAAATTGATGCGGGTAATACCGCTCGAAAACTTCCGAAACCCTTATGCACTATACACTTTGTTGGCATTTCACTAATTATTCATCCTCTTAATTATGCTATCCAACGTTGTTGTCACCCATTCTTGTTCCGCATCATTGGCATCCTCAAAAAAATATTCAGTCTTTACTCCTGATATTATTGCAGGCATTTCAACGCCACCCATTCCAAATGATTTTTGCATTTTAAACATCAGCTTAAAGTTACCAAACATTGTAAAAGGATTCATCTGCAGATTTTTCATTCTAATCGACTGAATATCTTTCACCTTAATTTCAAAATTCTTAGGTCTAATTGGTCTATCCTTTTTAAGAGTCAATGAGATTCTTGATATTTTTAAAGTTTGTGTCTCTAAAATGGAATTTATCAATCCTCCAATCATTCCAAATCCAACTAACCAAAAAGGAATCGAGAACATGGCAAAAATCACACTACCTTGCGAAGCTCCCCAAGTCCAAAAACTTATAAATCCAAGCCAAAATATCGAAAAGAACAACTGAGGAATCATTGATGCAGAAAATCCTTTTTTAGGGTAAAATAGCTCTATTGAATCATCAAGTCCTTTTTTAACAGCGATTTTAGTCCCATTGGGGGGATTACTAATTTTATCAATCGACTTACTATCTGTTAATTCACTTGCTTTATGAATCGAATTACACTTATCACATTTAGCTAAATCCGATGAGATATTAACATTATCTGGTAAAATCGTTGCTTTGCAATTTGGACAAATCAGTTCCATATTCTGTTTTTAGTTTTTTATTTGATTATCAATTTCTATTATCTCCGTTTACACGAAACTCTGTTTTAATGAAAGCTAACGGTATCGTGTATGAGCAGTAGCGGAATAAAAAAGCCGAACTTTTCGGTTTAGACTGA
>JBKECW010000079.1:0-6353 GCA_047975005.1 Bacteroidales bacterium
AGAGTTCTTTTATTCATCGTAAATTTATTTTGTTTGAAATTTTTACAAAAGTAATAATTTTTCTGCTCTATGACGAATAGAATTTAGGTAGCCTTGTTGAATCGATGAACTGTTTAAGGTTTAATTGTTAGTTGTTGGTTTTTAGTTTGAAGTTTAGGGGCATAGTCCCGATATCTTCGTAGCAAGGAGATGCATTTAATTTAATCAAATCCATCCGTCATTGCGAGGAGATTGCGACGAAGCAATCTCCTGCAACAAAGAACAGATTGCCACGCTACGCTCGCAATGACGGCAAAACTAAAGATCAGCACTTTACTCATATTGATTTAGATGCGTTTGTCCTATATTGGGAGTATCGTTATTTGCAATGATGGATATAAAAAGCAATTTTTGTAAAAAAAGATGATATGGAAAATATAGATATTGTGAGAAATAGGTTGATTGATAGGATAATGTTGACTGATAATGAACAACCTTTGAGTGTGATTGACGGTATTCTCAATTCAATACAAACGGAAGATAAACTAACATTGGATGCTTATCAGATTGAAATGTTAATGATGAGTGAAAGGGATATTGACGAGGGGAGACTGATATCTGAGGAGGATTTAGAAAAAGAGGATTCTGAATGGATGCGTTGAAAGTTTATTGGACTAAAACAGCGAAGAGTCAAAGAAATAATATATTTAATTATTGGAACAATCGGAATGGGAACTACTCATACTCCATAAGCTCTAAATAGAGCTCTTAAAAGAAGAATCCACCTCCTTAAATATAATCCTGAAATGGGTAGGAAGACAGATTTAGGTGGAATAAGGGCGATATCAATGAGGCATTATAGTATCCTGTATAAAGTAGACGAGACTAAAATCATTATTGTAGGGTTCTGGGATAACAGACAAGATTCTAAGAGCCTTTTTGACTTCATTAGCTAGTTGTTCTTAATCATTAGATTTTGAGGGAATCTTCATGGCAAACGCTTCTAAATTAGGCTCTATAATATTTGTGTGGGTAAAAGTCTTAGCACAAGAAAAAAAGTGATTACGCACTTTCAGTGCTTGATATGCTCAGGGTTGTCTTTTCTTTCAAACGAATAAACGCTTCAACGATTAAATTATTCAACAAGAAAATCCCTATATTTGTCAATATTATGAGTACAGAAGCTAAAAATATAACTATATGAATTTTAAGTATTTGTTGTTGTTGGTAAGTTGCATAGCAACTGTGAGTGCAGTTCAAGGGCAGAAAAGCTCAATCTACAAGTCAGGTTGGACTGACTTAAACAAAAACGGGGAAAAAGACGTTTACGAGGATTCGTCTGCACCTGTTGAAGCACGAGTGCAGGACTTGTTGAAACAGATGACTCTTGATGAAAAGACCTGTCAGATGGCAACGCTCTACGGCTACGGACGAGTGCTTAAAGACTCTCTGCCAACGGCAGGCTGGAAGAATGAAATCTGGAAAGACGGCATTGCTAATATCGACGAGCAATTGAATGGGATTGGAGGAGGGCGCAAGCGTTCGCCACATCTGATATATCCGTTCAGCAAGCATGCCGAGGCAATCAATACCACACAACGCTGGTTTATCGAGGAAACTCGACTTGGAATACCCGTAGACTTTACAAACGAGGGTATTCATGGTCTCAATCATACAAAAGCAACGCCTCTTCCTGCTCCTATCAATATCGGTAGTACGTGGAATAGATCGTTGGTGCATCAGGCAGGTAACATTGTAGGAAAAGAGGCAAAAGCATTGGGTTATACCAATGTTTATGCTCCGATTTTGGATCTTGCTCGCGACCCTCGTTGGGGGCGGGTGCTGGAGTGTTACAGCGAAGACCCTTACCTTATTAGCGAACTTGGTGTTCAGATGGTAAACGGCATACAGCAAAACGGAGTTGCATCGACACTAAAGCACTATGCCGTATATAGCATTCCCAAGGGTGGGCGAGATGCTAGCGCCCGCACCGACCCTCATGTTGCTCCACGCGAGCTCCACGAAATTCACATGTATCCTTTCAAGAAGGTAATACAAAAGTCTCATCCAAAAGGCGTGATGAGCAGCTACAACGATTGGGATGGAGTGCCAGTTACGGCGAGTCATTATTTTCTTACGGAACTTCTGCGTTGGGAGTACGGCTTTAGAGGCTATGTGGTGAGCGATAGCGAGGCCGTAGAATTTGTACAGAGCAAACATCGTGTTGCCGCGACTTATGAAGATGCTGTTCGTCAGGTTGTTGAGGCGGGGCTGAATGTTCGTACCAATTTCACGAAACCCTCTGATTATATTTTACCCTTGCGTAAAATCGTGGAGGAGGGCAAACTGTCAATGGCATCGGTAGACCGTATGGTTGCTGATGTTTTGCGAGTGAAATTTGAGCTGGGCTTGTTCGATTCTCCTTATGTGGAAGACCCCCAAGCTGCCGACGAGCTTGTGGGAGCTGATAAGCACAGCGACTTTGTGTTGGAAATGCAAAAGCAATCACTCGTTCTACTAAAGAATGAAAATAATCTTTTGCCTTTAGACAAGAGCAAAATAAAAAAGATACTTATAGCCGGACCATTGGCAAAGGAAACTAACTATATGGTAAGCCGTTACGGCCCTACTGGTTTGGATAATGTTACAGTGTACGATGGACTTAAAGATTATCTAGGCAAAGATGTAGAGATTGCCTACGCCAAGGGTTGCGAGGTAAAAGACGCCAACTGGCCAGACAGCGAGATTGTTCCTACTCCGCTTACAGAGGAAGAGAAAGGCGGCATAGACGAAGCAGTAAAAGCGGCAAGCGATTGTGATCTTATTATTGCAGTATTGGGAGAGGACGAGCGATGCACGGGCGAGAGCAAGTCGCGCACCAGTTTGGACTTGCCTGGTCGTCAGCAGAAGTTATTGGAGGCTCTGCATGCTACGGACAAACCTGTTGTGCTTGTGCTAATCAATGGTCAGCCGCTGACAATCAATTGGGCAGATCGTAACATTCCGTCGATACTCGAAGCATGGTTTCCGGGACAGAAGGGTGGCGAAGCAATTGCGCAGACCTTGTTTGGCGATTACAATCCCGGCGGACGGCTACCTGTAACGTTTCCAAGAAGTGTAGGTCAGATTGAATTTAACTTTCCGTTCAAGCCCGGTTCTCATGGAGGTCAGTATTTCTCGGGTCCGAATGGTTCGGGCAATACTCGTGTAAATAGTGCGCTATATCCCTTTGGCTATGGCTTGAGTTATACCACTTTTGCATATTCCAACTTAATAATAAAACAAGAAACACCTTATTCTCAAAGCCCTGTAAAGGTGAGCGTAGACGTCAGCAATACCGGAAAGTATGCAGGCGACGAGGTGGTGCAGTTGTATGTCAGCGACAAGGTGAGCAGTGTTATCACCTACGAGTCCTTACTGCGCGGTTTTGAGCGAGTTAGCCTAAAGCCCGGAGAAACAAAAACAGTATCCTTTGTATTGCTTCCTGAAGATTTGCAAATATTAGATAAGGATATGAATTGGACAGTCGAACCCGGAGAATTTGAAGTGCGAATAGGGGATTCGTCAGAAGGTATTAAGCTGAAAGATTCGTTTGAGGTGAAATAGTTGATAGGGATTAATGAAAAGTTGATTCTGTGTAATATGTAGATGCTTGACAGAGAGTTTATAAAGCCTCTCTGAAAGATATTCTTATAAGCTTAGTGCTGACTGTAAAGGTCAGTACTAAGCTTTTTTTTCAATTGCTGACTCTCATTTCTTTATCCCTTGTTACTTGCTTTGGTGAGTTGCGGTTTTCCTGTCTTCTCGTACCGCGTCGCTCTATAACTATTATCTTTTCAAAGATGCCTCAATGAAGATTCTGAAATCTGTACCAAGATGAATAAAAAAGATGTATTTTTGTCAAACTTTTCTAGCAAATAATGTCAGACTAAAAAAAACATAATATGAAAGGAACTATCGGTATCTTAATATCTTTAATGTGTATAAGCATAACTTCGCAGGCTCAGCTTATAGAACCTGCAACCCATCCTAACAAAACTCAGGAGCTTTTAATAAAGCGAGGGTATGGGATGTTTATTCATTTTGGAGTTAACACTTTCACCGACCATGAATGGTCGGATGGTACAATTCCTGTATCTACTTATAATCCGACAAAGTTGGATTGCGACCAGTGGGTTCGTGTTGCCCGCGATGCTGGCTTTCGTTATGTGTTGCTAGTAACCAAACATCATGACGGTTTTTGCTTGTGGGATAGTAAATACACAGAATACGATGTGGCATCATCGCCTGTTAAGACCGATGTTGTTGCCGAGGTTTCAAAAGCCTGTGAAAAATATGGACTAGAATTTGGAATATATTACTCGCTGTGGGACAGAAATCATACATTGTACGATGATGAAGACCCCAATAAATATGTCGACTATATGATAAATCAGCTCACGGAGTTGCTTTCCAATTATGGTGATATTTGCGAGCTGTGGTTCGATGGAGGCTGGGATAGAAAAGTTCAGGATTGGGATTTAGACCGTGTTTACCGCTCGGTGAAGGATTTGCAGCCCAATTGTGCCGTGGGAGTTAATCATACGATAGAACTACGTCCCGGCTCTCGAAAGTTTGCTTTGCCCGATTCTATGATTGTTGACAATAAATATGGCTTTCAGTACTTTCCCGGCGATTTTCGTTTGTGGGATCCAAAAATTGCGCATAAACTTGATAAGAAGCAGTATGTTCATAACGGAGAGTCTTACTATATGCCTTTTGAACACACGGTGTGTTTAAGTAAAAGATGGAACTGGTTTCAGAAAAAAGAGTCCATGCCCGTAAGAGACTTAGATGAGCTGGAAGAATTGTTCTATTGGTGCACTGACAACGACAATACGCTAGTGGTGAACGTTCCGCCCGATAATACCGGGCGCATAAGGGAATATGAGGCAAACACTGTTATCGCATTGGGCAAGCGATTGAATATCCAAAAAGACAAGCCCCTGCCTCGCAATGGAAAATTTATATCTCTCGGTGCAAAGGTCCGAGCCTCGTCAACGTTCAGAAATGATAACCATAAATATGGTGCGCAGCTTGCAGTCGATGGAGGTATGCAAACCCGCTGGGTGGCGGCAGACACCATTGGCGAATTGGAAATTAGTCTAAATCCGCAACTATCATTTAGCAAAATATCAATTTTCGAATATATGGACATTGAAAAAGACGACGATGGTTTTTCCAACTATCGAACCAATAGGATACAGTCGTATTGTGTCGATATATTAATAGATGATGAATGGCAGACAATCTATCTTGACGATGCGCCGATGGGAGATTGCAAAGTAATACGTTTTCCGGTCTCTTATCAATCGTCTAAGCTAAGATTTAAGGTATTAAAGGCAACAGCACTTCCTTCGATTTACGAGATTAATGTGATAGAGTAATTGACGAATGGGGTAGGAAAGATGTAAAAAGAAATAGGGTGTCCAAAAAGCGAAACCCTATTTCTTTTTCTACTACATTATGTTCTCGAACTCATCCTTACTTATTCTTTTTACCGTCTTTGGGTGCAACTCCTTGTCAAGCAGCGGATTAATGCAAAATGAATTTGCAAAACTTCATGCAATTCAGTATCTTTGTCCCCGACGATGGTTTCTTTCATCTGTTTATAATTTGTTTTTTAATTGTCAGATGTATCTCGCCAATATAATCATTCTCTTATGTGAGAACTTGTTCTCATGGCTTGTTTCATGTCTTGAGAAATGAGTGGAGTTATTCCTCTAAGAAGCGGAAAATCAGCACCTTATTCAAATAGTGCGGATGTTTAATTAGTTAATATTTAAGCATTTATTTTTTGTCATGTACTAAGAGGTTGACATTATTCAAGAGCGGGAGATTATGGAGTTTTATAAATGCTATTAAGATATCTGTTTGATTTTCCCTCTTCTTGGATAGTAACGTTAGGCTTAATATATTTGCTGATATTTTAATTACGATATGGGATTTAAAGATAATATACCTGACGAACAGCTTGTCAATAGTCTGAAACATGGTGATGTTCATGCTTTTAATCTGATATTTGAAAACTACAGCTCTAAACTATACATCTTTGCCCTCGAATATTTGAAATCAAAAGAAGAAGCCGAAGAATTAGTGCAGGAAGTTTTTACCACCATCTGGGACAGACGCAAGAAACTAAAAGCCGAACTATCTTTCAAATCGTACATCTTCACCATAGCCTACAACATTATAAAGAAACGCTTACGGCAGAGACCGCAATTCCGTCAGTTTGTCGATTCCGAAATAATCGACGACGTCTGCACCGAAACCTCAAAAACGGTTG
This sequence comes from Bacteroidales bacterium, assembly GCA_047975005.1. Classification (GTDB taxonomy): domain Bacteria; phylum Bacteroidota; class Bacteroidia; order Bacteroidales; family Prolixibacteraceae; genus JBKEAJ01. The sequence continues at coordinate 6,305 of JBKECW010000079.1, forward strand.
ACTATAATTCCCTTAAGAATCATGTTGCAGAGCTTGCAGATGCACTCCC
>JBKECW010000080.1:0-8291 GCA_047975005.1 Bacteroidales bacterium
CTGATTTACAACACTAAAGGCGTGTCGCTGACGGTCAACTGTATTGATTGCAGCAGTAAAAACCTAATCTCGTCCTCTTCAACTGATGGTTATGCCACACCGTCCTACTTCTCAGAATCACTGGAGCTTACGGAAGACGAATACACACTGACTCCAAAAGTATTTTCGCCTGATAATGATGGCATTGACGACATACTTGAAATAAACTACAAAAGCAGTATCGGTGAGCATAGTGCCAACATCAGAATTTATAACTCGCAGGGCAGGGAAGTGGCAATAATCGCCAACAACGAATATGTTGCGGAGACAGGAGAGTTTACTTGGGACGGGCGCGACAAACATGGGGGTTTATGTAATACGGGTGTCTACATTGTAGTCTTTGAACTATATAGCGAAAGGGGCGGCAAAGCACATAAAAAACTGGCATGCACGCTGATAAGGAGGAAAAAATAATGAAACGAGCTATCGCCATATTATCTTTTCTATTAATGTCTGTTTTTGCAAAGGGGCAGACTGCAGATTTTGCGATTGGAGCAAAAGCTCGTGGACTGGGTGGTACTTCGGTGGCATTGGAGTATGATGTATGGAGTGCTGTGAACAGTCAGGCGCAGAGTGCGTGGAGCAAAAATGTAGAGCTTGGGGCTTTTTACGAGCAGCGGTATATGCTGAAAGAGCTATCGTTGTTTGCATTTTGTGGTATTGTCCCTTTTTGGAACGGCAGTTTCTCGGCATCTATGAGTTATCAGGGCTATGGCGATTACAACGAGATGCTGACAGGGCTGGGATATGCAATGCGGCTATCAAAAAAAATATCATTATCAGTTCGTTTGGACTACCTGACAATCAAAACTATCGCCGATAATTATAATGGCAATATGTTCACTTTTGAAATAGGTGCAAGCTATAAGCCCAACGATAGATTGAATTTTGCTTTTCACACTTTCAATCCTATTGGTACAAAAGCATCGGGTGAGAGCTATGTTAACGAGAAGCTGGCAGTATTTAGAGGAGGTGGAGCATTTATGTTGTCGGATTTTGCAACAGTGCTGACAGAAGCAGAGTATTCCAATGATTATGGGACAGTTGCCAAAGTCGGACTGCTGCTGTCGTTTGATGGGAAATATGAGATATACGGAGGTTTCAACACCAATCCCAATCTCTTGTCATTTGGACTGGGATATACATGGCGAGATATTAAAATTGATTTCTATTCCCGCTACCATTTTGTACTTGGCTACACGCCCGGATTGTCCTTATCATATCAATTTGGAAATAATACCGACCCGTAGAGATAGGGCATGCCCTGTCTCATAAAATACAAAACAATGAATATCAGAAAGATATATATAATTATATTGATGGTCATTTCCTTGTCCTCGGTGCTTGTCGACACCTATGCACAAAGCGAATTAGAATTGGTGCTTCAATCCATATTGGAGGATGAGGACAATGAGCAATTGGCGGAGCTGACTGACCAACTGGAAAGTCTCCACATGAACCCCGTCAAGCTCAACGACAAAGCCGATATTGACAGGCTCGACCAACTGGAGCTTATCACTGCTTTTCAGCGAGAAGAAATAAAAGCGTATGCAAAGGACTACGCACCGATAAGGACTTTCAACGAGCTACGTGGACTTGAGGGAATAGACGAACGTACAATAAAACTACTTGAACTCTTCACGGTTCTTGGCTCAGACGAGGAAAGAGCAACACGTTTATTTGACGGCAAGAGTGAGTTTATTGCTCGCTACCAAAGGGTTTTGCAAAAATCAAAAGGATATATTGAGAATGATGACGGCACGACTCCCTACCTCGGAGACCGAAATAAGTATTATGTTCGTTATCGCTTTGATGGTAGCCGTTTGCGCTTTGGTCTTGTTGGCGATAAAGATCCCGGCGAGACTTTCTTCAAAGATGATAATCGTACCGGCTTCGACTTCTATTCTGCTCATATACAATATAATATGCAAGGACTTATTCGCCAAGTTAATCTTGGCGACTTTCGGGTGAATTATGGTCAGGGACTAACATCATACAATGGCTTTGGCATCGGAAAGTCGTCTCAGCCCACCAACATACTGAAAGCTAATCGTGGAGTGAGTGCCTTCGCATCTGCCGATGAGTCTAATTTTTATCGTGGTGCTGCGGTGAGTTTTGCAAAGGGTAGAATTAGTGGTAGTATTTTCGGCTCATACGACAAAAAAGATGCTTCGGCAGGTGCTGACGAAGAGCATATCAGTACCATTCAACGCACAGGCTACCATCGAACGGAGGGTGAAATATCTGCCAAAGACAAGCTTGCCGAAACTAGCTTTGGAGCTAATATTAACCTTACAGTCAACAGACTACGCGTTGGCATTAATAGCATTAATCATCTGTTTGACAAATCGTTGACAAGAGGCTCACAGTTGTATGAAATGCACGAGTTAGAGGGAAAAAGTCTGAAACTACTGAGTGCTGATTACCAATGGACCTTTAACAAAATAATATTATTTGGAGAGCTGGCAAACACTTTAGAAACAGGAAGTTTGGGCTTTGTGAGCGGACTTAATCTAAAGAGTGGACGCAACTCCGAATTTGCTTTAGTATATCGAAACTATGGCAAGGAGTTTCATAATCTCTATGGCGGTGGATTTTCGGAAAGCTCGCAAAACAACGACGAGAGCGGCTTGTATATCGGTTTTGAATCACAGCCTATCTCAAAACTAGACCTCAGGACTTATATAGACTTCTATAAATTCAATGGTATTAAATACAGAACTATCGCTCCTACAAGTGGTTACGAGTTTATGACGGAGTTGGAATATGCTTACAACTACAATCTAAGTTTCACCCTCCGCACAAAATACGAGGCAACGGAAAGAAAGCTGCTATCGGACAATCACTACATCCAAGAGCCTTACCACACGGGCTATACACGGCTATATATCAGCTATTCGCCTTGGGAACTGCTGACCTTGCGTAGTCGTGTGGACTACGTGTACTCTGATTTCAGCGAGAAAAGCTCGGGGTGGTATTTTGGTCAGGATGTTAATATTAATCTCTTTGGAGAACTGTTGACGTGGTGGAACAGAGCGGCATGGTTTAATACCGACGGCTACAACGCAAGAATCTACGCCTACGAAAATGATGTCCTCTACTCATACTCAGTGCCGGCACTATCGGGAAGAGGGTGGCGTTTCTACACAATGCTGAAATTTGAACCGGGGCGACATATCAGGCTGTGGCTTCGATACTCTCGCACGCAAATGACGGGAGTTAAGAGCGTCGGCAGCCAGTACAACGAGATAGCAGGGAAGCACCGCGACGAGGTAAAACTACAAATGCAGCTGAAGTTTTGAGCTGCAAGCTATAAGTTATCCAATGGACTCTCGATCTTCATTCTTGCTACATCTGTGACATGAGTATAAATCTCAGTGGTTTTTACAGAGCTATGACCAAGCAACTGCTGTATATATCGGATATCCGTCCCATTTTCTAATAGATGGGTGGCAAAACAGTGGCGCAGTGTGTGAGGAGTAACCTTCTTTCGTATTCCTGCTCTTATGGCTGTCGCTTTTACTACTGTTTGCACGCTTTTTTCAGAATACATGCCTCCTCCTTGTCCCTCGAAAAGGAACTCTTTGGGATGATATAATCTGAAGTAGACTCTTAAATCTGTAAACAATAATTGGAGACAGGATTACGAATCTATCTTTATTTCCTCAATAGCTAAATATTTAGGCAGAGCGCTAAGTACATGACAAAATTTCAATGCATTGTTCTAAGTCTTTCCTGAATAGCCTACTGTTCAAGGCGTGAGCTATCCTAATAAGCCCGTACCTAAAGAAGCTATATGCCCTCCTACCATGAGTCTTAATCTTGATTGGCTTAATATTCTCATGTTTATCTATGCCTGCAAGATATACCCATATAAACGCAATGGCTATAAGTACCATAAGTTTAGAGATTCTCTGCAAATCGGTAAGATGAGTTTTCTCAAAGTTGAAACCACATAGATTTCATCGCTTTGAACATAGTCTCAATTTGCCACATGCCTTTGTATAATACCATTGATTGATGTTGCTTGTTTAGAGAGGCAATTATCACATAATCAGGCTTTGCCCCGAAGCCATAGTTTTACAGCCCGAGAGAGATACGAGATTGTTGCCTACAATAATACAAACCTTCACAGTGCCTATATTTGCCGAGTCTTAGATTATTGAATAAGTGAAATACTTTCACCTCCCCCCGTCCTTGTCTTCGGATTATCATGTTATTCTTGATGCGTATATGAAACCTGATATTCTTTAGAATTAGATATTCGAACCATGGCTCGCCTATCCCCCCCCTGTCTGCCATAAACGCATCTAATACTGTCAAGACCAAAATTCTCAATATATAAATTTATCAGTTGCATTCTCTCCTGAGCGTTAGAGTTCCCTCTCTTAGAAAGCATCATCCAAATCAGGGGGATAGCAACACCCTTGCAGCAGACAGATAACATCAGGATATTGATATATGTTTTCCCGAATTTCCAATTTGTCCTGTCAATGCTCAAGCGGTATAGAGGCTCTTCGGGTAGAAGTTAAAATATCAATTTAGCAAATATCAGAGGGTCAAAAATAAACTCAGCAAAGAAACGCTGTATCCTTCGAAGATCAGACTCAAACGAAGCATTACCTTCAAATCCTTGTGCCAACGCAAGGTATGATACATTTTGCATTTTTATCAGTGATTTCATCTGTTTATAATTTGTTTTTTTCTGATGTATCTCGCCAATATAATCATTCTCGTATGTGAGAACTTCTTCTCATGGCTCGTTTCATTAAACTAATTAAACAGCAGATACGAGCTTTATTCCAATTTGTTGCTGTTTTGAATATTTCAAATAATTTCTATCTTTGTTGTCAACCTTGATGTTCATGTTTATTTTGTGTCTTTTGAGAGTTCGCAAAATTGTAGAATACCAAGGTCATTTGAAAACGTCAATATCCTCAATTTCTGAACATTGATTGTTAATTATTTTTTATCATGTACTAAGATTCAAAGCATACAAAGCTGACTTAAATAGAAAAAGCACTAAACTTATACTCTTAGAAATGAAAAACATTCTCCACACAAACTACTTTTCTCTGATCACAGAGCACAACGATCACTATGATATACGGCATGCAAAAAACAAATTCTCAATCATAAATTTTGCATTAAGAAATAAATCATTAAATTTGCAAATATCAGAAATGAACGATATGGAAATAATGTTCAAAAACCTCACAGCGCAAAGAACATGACAAATATTAAACATAATTTGATTAACTAAGATAAATCCTAATCCCATGAATAAAAAAAGCCTTAAGCTCATTATCATTTTAATAGCCGCCACAACCACGGCAGCCATAAGTTCTTGTTCCCAATCCGCTGACATTGGAGACCTTACAGTAGTCAACGGCAAATGGAACAGGTCTGAAGATAATATTTCTCTATTTAAGATAGTAGATGGTAGACTTGAAGAAGTAGCAAACACTAAAGTTAGTGCCGACAGCACTTTTGGAATGGCAATCCCTGTTAAAAAAGAAGGTTTTTACACAATAGGCACACACCGTGCGCAGATGGAGATAACGAGATATACCTTTTATTTTACTCCCGGCTGCATACTAAATATTGAGTTCAATGACACCACATACTCACTAACAGGAAGTAACACTCAGGAAAACAAGGCTATGGAGCGGTGGCATAACTTCATTCTACCTTTGGAAACTAATTTCTTTAGAACGAATGGAGGTAAAGGGAGCTCCACTTATGCAAACTATTTTCCATTGCTCGAAGAAAAGCTCAAGGATCTGGAAACAAAGGATTTTGGAAGCACCGACAACCCGACATTTAATTCTGCTTTCAACAATTTCAGAAAATACGACCTTATGTTTCTTGCCGTAGCTTTCAACTACCTACCACGCACAGCCCACCCATCGCAAAACGACTTTATACAATATTACAAAGACCTCGATCTAAGTAATATAACATCCAATGCCGGCATACTAAAACACCCTTTTGGAGCTCGCTTGCTCACCAACCTAATCTACATATCAAAACAGATGCAGCTTGTGGATAATGATGCTGATTTCCACTCTCTTCTAAAAAATGACACCCTAATTGGAGAAATGGCAGCCCAAAGCACCTCTCGAATAGACTCATATCAAACTTTTTTAGAGTTTGAGGAGTACGAAGGCAAATATATACTCACTGACGACCAAAAGGCAAGAGTAAAAGCAGCAAAAAACAAACTTGCAAAGAACAACAAAGAAGGACAACCTGCCGTAGACTTTAAATACTCGGACATAAATGGTAAACAAGTGGCACTATCAGACCTCAAGGGAAAGGTTGTATTAATCGACGTTTGGGCTACATGGTGCGGTCCATGCAAGGCACAAATTCCGCACCTCAAAAAAATGGAAAAAGATTATCATGGAAAAGATATAGTTTTCCTTTCAGTTTCTGTTGACGAAAAGAAAAACGAGCAAAAATGGAAGGATTTTGTAAAAAAGGAAGAACTTGGTGGCATTCAGCTATTTGCAGGAGGCTTTAAGAGCGATATTGCCCAAAGCTATAACATACAAAGTATCCCTCGCTTTATCCTTATAGACAAAGAGGGAAAAATGGTATCCGCAAGCTCCCCTCGCCCATCGGATCCAAAGCTGAGAGTGATGGTCGACAAATTACTGAAATAAAGACGATATACTTATAATCATGAAATGCAGTATAAACAATTGTGCTGCATTTTTTTGTAGAAACAAAACAAGAGCATAGTCCTGATATTTCGCAAAATCTACCTAACTTTGTCAATCGACAATGGCAACAGCCTTATTTATATGGTTAATCATTAATTACAAACAGATGAAAAAAAATACCCCAGACCTTAATCTTAATAGTTGTAGTATTCCTAGTGCAATCTTGCACTTCACAAAAGACTGATAATCAAAAATAAAGATCAGGCGAACACTGAAATACAAAAAAAAAGATATAGACTACACAAATCTAATATCCATCCTCAACAAAGCTTTGGAAAGTTGCGACACATCCATAATTGCTCCAATTTTAGCTCCTGATTTTGCAGTATCCACACGCACATGGTCTGCATCCGGTTTTATGCTTCAACAAATATTTACACGCTCGAAACTAGACTGCACAGCAGAGATTACAGACAAAGAGGCAGAGCAACTTCCCAACGGAGACATAAAGCTTGAACTAAAGTACACCTACCCAGACACAAGCCGAGTTAGCGAAATGGTGTTGAACAGAGATGGGAAGATTAAATACCTCGACCTATTCGATGAGCAATACGGACTATTCCGTAAAAGACCATCTAAGCTAATTGGAGAAGTTCATTTTGAATTCAGAGATGGTGAAATTTTATTGAAGGTTCGCTTAAACGATAATTCTGAAGAGCTTGAATTCTTATTTGACACAGGAACAGACGGTATGGCAATAAATCCAGCACTAGCAAAGGAGCAAGGCATGAAAGTAAGTCGCCGACAAAACACTTCCGGAGTGGGAGCAAATATGGAGGTACAAATATCATCGGGTAACACAATGCACATTGGTCCCATTACTGTTAAGAACCGTAATTTCGCTATTCTTAATCATGCACTAAAAGACGTTGATGGCATTGTGGGTGTAACACTTGCCAACAACTTAATAATTCAAGTGAACTTTGATGACTCTAAGATGTACTTTTACAGTTTGGGAACATACAGAAACGAAGACAAAGAACATGCCATCCCCATAACAATACCTTCCGGGCTACCTGTTGTAGAAGGAGGAGTGAACATCTCGGGCGAAAAAGAGGTTCCGGGGAGATATATACGTGTTTATAGGGGGCTTACTCGAAAACAATGAATCGTTGAACGGTTTAGGGTTTAGGGTTTGAAAAATGCTGTATGCCGTACGCTTACAGCCGATATTGACACTGCAATGCTGAATCATAGAATTGTTTATTTGTTTTATCGTTGAATCGCTTAAGGATTAGAGTTTAGCTGTCATATCGCAACATCATAGCATTGCAATGTTGTAGTATCAATAAACAGCCTATAGCTTAAAAAGAGGTTTGATGTTTAGGGGCGAAAGCCCACCCACAGAACACTTTCACCTCCTAGTAAATTAGCATGCTCGGCACACCAAGAAAAAGAGAGTATCCTTATCGGGATACCCTCTTTATATTCTCTAAATAAGTAAACAATTACTAATCTATATCCGGTACCGGTTGCGGTGTTGGTGCTGTCGGGTTGTTGTCGCCAACATTTAGAGTTGGGTTC
>JBKECW010000081.1:0-2339 GCA_047975005.1 Bacteroidales bacterium
GTTGTTGTTCAACCATTTTCTGTTGACATGCTCGTAGAAATTATCGCCGGGCTGTATCTCATCTGTCAACATCTCGGAATTTACTACACCATTATTCTTCTCGTTTGGTTTTGTGTCGCTTTCGGTTTTACCACAAGATGCACACCAAACAAGCAGTAGTGCAAGACCTGTTTGTTTTATTAATGTTTTGATATTCATACTTCAAGGTATTAGTGTTTTATTTTTGCAAAAGTAGTATTTTCATACAATTGGGCTGAATAATGAGTGTAAAGTTAGCGTAAAATTCATTTTTGTCCGATTCTTAATGTCTATCTTTGTAAGATATGAATAATCAATCTAGCAATGTAGGAGATTTAGAGTATAAGCCTATCCCACAATTAATTAAGCAGTATTTTTTTCCCGCTTTTGCAGGAGTGGTCATCAACTCATTATACAACATTGTAGACCGCATATTTATCGGGCAGGCTGTTGGAGCAAATGCTCTGGCAGGGCTTAGCTCCATATTTCCCATAATGGTGATAATGATGGCGTTCGGTATGCTGGTGGGAGCAGGTGGCGGAGTGCGAGTTTCCCTAAATCTGGGGAAGAAAGATTTTAAAAGAGCTGAACAAGTCTTGGGCAACTCTTTTGTACTACTGATAATAATGTCGGTCATCATCAGCATAATAGGTTTTACCTTGCGAGAACCCATGTTGCTAGCTTTCGGGGTGGACGAGAAGACTCACAGCTACGCTCTGGACTACCTTAACATCATACTTTTAGGAACTACGTTTAACGTAGTCGGATATGGAATGAACAATATCATTCGTGCCGAAGGCAGTGCAAATGTTGCAATGCTCTCAATGCTGATTAGTGCGGGCATGAACATAGTTCTGGACTACGTGTTCATTGTACTGTTTAAGAAAGGAGTCGAAGGTGCGGCGTTGGCAACAGTTATTTCACAAATAGTGCTGTGTGTATGGGTCGTATATCATTTTCGTGGCAACAAATCGGTGATAAAGTTAAAGGGAAAAATGATGAAACTGAAAAAGGATATTATCAGCTATATCTTCACCATCGGCTTTGCTCCCTTTTCCATGCAATTGGTGTCGAGTGCTGTGTTTTTTGTTTACAATTATCAACTGATGCAATACAGTAATGACCTAGCACTAAGTGCAATGGGTGTTATAATGAGTGTTGCTATGCTCATGGTTATGACTATCATATCGATAAATATGGCTATTCAGCCCATTATCAGCTTCAACTTCGAGGCAAAACATTTTGGTAGGGTTTACGACACTCTGCGCATTGCTGTGATTTTTGCAACGGTGGTGTCGTGTGTCGCATGGGGCTTGGTACATGTATTTCCCGAGCAGATAATACGGACTTTCAATAGAGATAGCGACGAAATGTTGGAAATAGGTGTGCGAGGGATAAGAATATTTACATTGGTTTTTCCGCTTATTGGCTTTCAGATAATTATCGGCAACTACTATCAGGCTATCGGCAAGGCAGGACTGGCAACTCTTTTGTCCTTGCTAAGACAGGCTATATTGCTGATACCGCTGCTGTTAACTATTCCGCAGATCTACGGACTCGATGGTGTGTGGATGAGTACTCCCATCGCCGATACGCTTGCGGCAATAGTTTGTAGTTTCTTCCTTGTCCGCGAATTTAGGAAGCTAAAAGTGCTGAGGCAGGAATATTCTTGCTAGAAATTTATCTCTCTTTCCAAGACTTTGGGTTTATAGAGGTGTGAAAGACTGCAACTATTCACAGCATTCAGATTGTCATCTATTGTGTAATGAATCATGAACGGGAATATAGCTAACACAGTACAACGTGTATTGCCGTAACGAACAGCAAAAGAATAGGGATTTTGTCTAATGTCTAATACCTTGGAACGCACATTTTTATAAACCTTTTTCCAAGGCTTTTTTGTCGAAGCTCATACCAATTTGCAGCTTCCTTTATATCATCTCTGGCAAGCTGTAATATATCAACCTTATATATTACAAATCCTTTTCGATATCATCCATGGCAGAGTCGAAGTCCATAAGCTGCTCAGGCTCATTCTTATAGTCTTCAAGTCGCTTGTCTACCTATTCCACTTGCCAACTGGGAATGTCTATCCTTTTAGTCTCTTTGCGTCTGGCTTTCAGGTCATTCCACTCAGAGATAGGAATAAATACTCCCGTAGTTTTCCCTTTGCTGTCTGAAATATATTGGAGACTCATCTTGCTCTGTTTTTGTTTAATGACATTTTTTCAAATGTACTTAAAACTATTTTATTCCACACTATAAGTCCAAATTCTTGCAATATATAAGTACCTTTGCACCATCTTCTAATGTCTAAAATA
>JBKECW010000082.1:0-5515 GCA_047975005.1 Bacteroidales bacterium
AATATAATATGTCACAATCGTTATCAAAAATATATGTACACGTAGTTTTTTCTACAAAATACATACAGAAGAAAATAACCGCAGAAGTTCGAGCTGAATTGCAAGCCTATATTGTAGGATGTCTGGCTGATGTGAAATCTTACACGGAAGAAATATATATTAATCCAGACCACTTGCATGTGTTATGTACGCTGCCTCGCACACTAACCATAGCACAATTGGTTTCGAAAATAAAAACACCTTCTTCGATGTGGTTGAAGCAAAAAGGAGTTTTGGATTTTGAATGGCAAGGAGGATATGGAACTTTCTCGGTGAGTGCTTCTAATGTTGATGCAGTGAAGCGTTATATTCAGAATCAGTCGGAGCATCACAAGAAGGTTGATTTTAAAGATGAGCTGCGGATGTTTTTTGAGAAATATAAAATTGAATATGATGAGAAATATGTTTGGGATTAATACGGGTCGGACTTACAGCCCTCATGTCATGTTGCATCATATACCTAGGCTATTACAGTTTTGCCTTTCAGGCAATTCAACACATAAGGCTAAATGTCAAGTGAGATGCAAGAAGAAATAAATCAAGATATTAACCAAATTAAATCAATGCTGTATAGCTTAAGTAGGAAGTTGAAAGCCTAAAACAGCTTATAGCTTACAGCCAAAAAAAATAAACTTTCAACTCATCAACGCGAAGCTTTCAACCCTTCAACTAAAACCAAAAAATATGAAAGGAATAATACTAGCAGGTGGTTCGGGTACACGTCTCTACCCCATCACCAAAGGAATATCAAAACAATTATTGCCCATCTACGATAAGCCGATGATCTACTATCCACTATCAGTATTGATGTTGGCAGGAATACAAGAGATACTGATAATCTCTACACCCGAGGATTTACCAAACTTCGAGAAGCTACTCGGCACAGGCGAGGAATTGGGTTTGCAGTTCAGCTATAAGGAGCAACCTAGCCCCGACGGTTTGGCACAAGCATTTACATTGGGTGCTGAATTTATTGGCAATGATGATGTGTGTATGGTGCTCGGCGATAACATCTTCTATGGTCATGGTTTCACCGATTTGCTCAAGCAAGCTAGAGCTAATGTGGAGCAAGAGCAGAAAGCCACTGTTTTCGGCTACTATGTGAGCGACCCCGAGCGTTATGGGGTGGCAGGATTTGATGCGGAAGGCAATGTAACAACGATTGAAGAGAAACCTGAGAAGCCTGCATCAAACTATGCGGTGGTAGGACTATACTTCTATACCAATGATGTGGTGAAAGCAGCATCGGAGATTGAACCGTCGCCTCGCGGTGAATATGAAATCACCACGGTGAATCAGCATTATTTGAAAGAAGGCAGACTGAAAGTAGAGCTTATGGGACGTGGTTATGCATGGTTAGACACCGGCACGCACCGCTCATTCCTAGAGGCGAGCAGCTTTGTGGAAACCATTGAGAGTCGCCAAGGATTGAAAATTGCCTGCATCGAGGAGATTGCCTACAAAATGGGATATATCGACAAGGAGCAGCTGTTGAGACTTGCCGAGCCAATGAAAAAGAACGATTATGGGCAATATCTACTAAATCTTAAACCCTAAACAAAAAAAACATGAACATAATACCAACAAGCATTCCCGATGTATTAATCTTTGAGCCGAAGGTATTTGGTGATTCTCGGGGTTATTTTTTCGAATCGTTCAGGCAGGATGTTTTTGAGCGAGCTGTGGGGAAGGTTCATCTTGTGCAAGACAATCAGTCGAAGTCTGCTTATGGAGTTTTACGGGGCTTACACTTTCAAAAGCCGCCATATACGCAGTCAAAGTTGGTTCGGTGTATAGAGGGCGAAGTTTTGGATATTGCAGTAGACATTCGTACAGGCTCGCCTAGTTACGGAAAGCATGTAGCAGTGAGGCTTACTTCTGATAATCAGCGTCAGCTGTGGGTGCCACAGGGTTTTGCTCACGGCTTTGTGGTACTGAGCGAAACGGCAACATTTGCGTATAGGTGTGATAATTACTATGCTCCGGAATATGAGGGTGGCATAATCTGGAATGACCCCAGTATTGGCATTGATTGGGGACTTCCGGACGAGTCTGTACAGTTGTCAGAGAAGGATAGGCTTCTTCCATTTCTGGAGAATATAAAGGATTTTAGCTATGATGATTTTCACAAAAATAAGGTTTACCCATCAATTCAGAGATAAGAACTTGCAAGCAGCAGGTCTACCGGCTTAAAATGTCGCATTGAGCTAAAAATCCCCGACAGCCGTAGCTGTGGGGATGAAATATAATAGGGCAAACCGCCGATCCGTACGGCTCTTTCGAGCTTCGGCACGGAGGTTTGCAGGAGCGCACCCTCGCAGGTGCGACTATTTTGATACTAGATATTTATCGAATCCTGAGGTTTTAACCACTATATGTTCGTCCTCATTTTCGCCGGCAAAGATAAAGTAGGCCTCCAAGCTGTCGATACTTTCTGCAAGCCTTACGGCTTCCTCGCCACCTAAGGACATGAAGCCTGTTGCGTAGGCATCTGCCATCATGCAGTTGGGATAATACACCGACACACTGAGAAGATTATTCTCGGCAGGATATCCAGTCTTTGGATTTATGGTATGCGAGTATCGTTTTCCGTCTTTCACATAGAAATTTCGGTAGTTGCCCGATGTTGCCACAGCACCACTGTCGATTTTCAATATATCCTGAATTTCAGATACCAATCCTGTTACGTCATATGCAGGTTTATTGATGCCTAATGTCCACGTATGTCCTTTGTGGTTGACACCCTTGGCTCTCACCTCTCCGCCAATTTCCACCATATAGTTTTCAATCCCTTTTGCGGTCAGGAAATCAGCAATATAATCGCAGGCATAACCTTTGGCTATTGAGCTGAGGTCTATCATGGTGAGTGGATTATCTTTCAGCACCTTATCATCGTCGATGGTAATATGCTGATAACCTACAAATTGGAGTATACTGTCAATCATTTCTTGATTTAGGTTCTCCCGTTCCTTAAAACCAAAGCCCCAAGCATTGACCAGCGGAGCACAGGTAATATCATAATATCCGTTGGTGAGTTCCGACACATGCACGGCACTACGCAACATTTGTATGAGTTCCGGTTCTGCGTGACTACTTTCGTTTCTATTGATTTTTGAGAGTGTCGACGTGCTTTTAAATGTCGAATAGATATTATCGAGCTTGGTCAGTTCCAAATATATGCTATCTCCAAAATCAGTATTATGTTGATATTTTACCGAGTATGTCGTACCAAAGATACCGCCAGTATTAGCAATATACGCAGTGTTGGTACAGGAAAGGCAGAGTATACAAGAAATGGTCAGTAGCAGAGAGTGTCGTATTTTCACTTATTTATATTTTAGACATTAGAAGATGGTGCAAAGGTACTTATATATTGCAAGAATTTGGACTTATAGTGTGGAATAAAATAGTTTTAAGTACATTTGGAAAAATGTCATTAAACAAAAACAGAGCAAGATGAGTCTCCAATATATTTCAGACAGCAAAGGGAAAACTACGGGAGTATTTATTCCTATCTCTGAGTGGAATGATCTGAAAGCCAGATACAAAGAAATTAGAAGGATAGACATTCCCAGTTGGCAAGTGGAAGAGGTAGACAAGCGACTTGAAGACTATAAGAATGAGCCTGAGCAGCTTATGGACTTCGACTCTGCCATGGATGATATCGAAAAGGATTTGTAATATATAAGGTTGATATATTACAGCTTGCCAGAGATGATATAAAGGAAGCTGCAAATTGGTATGAGCTTCGACAAAAAAGTCTTGGAAAGAGAGATAAATTTCTAGCAAGAATATTCCTGCCTCAGCGCTTTTAGCTTCCTAAATTCGCGGACAAGGAAGAAACTACAAACTATTGCCGCAAGCGTATCGGCGATGGGAGTACTCATCCACACACCATAGAGTCCGTAGATCTGCGGAATAGTTAACAGTAATGGTATCAGCAATATAGCCTGTCTTAGCAAGGACAAAAGAGTTGCCAGTCCTGCCTTGCCGATAGCCTGATAGTAGTTGCCGATAATTATTTGAAAGCCAATAAGCGGAAAGACTAGTGTAAATATTTTTATTCCTCGTACACCTATTTCCAGCATTTCGTCGCTATCTCTATTGAAAGTCCGTATTATCTGCTCGGGAAATATATGTACCAAGCCCCAAGCCACACACGACACCACCGTTGCAAAAATCACAGCAATACGCAAAGTGTCGTAAACCCGATCAAAATGTTTTGCCTCGAAGTTGAAGCTGATAATAGGCTGCACTGCCATATTTATCGATATGATAGTCATAACCATGAGCATAGCAACACTCATAATAACCCCCATTGCGCTTAGTGCTAGGTCATTACTGTATTGCATCAGCTGATAGTTGTAAACAAAAAACACAGCACTCGACACCAATTGCATGGAAAAAGGAGCAAAGCCAATGGTAAAGATATAGCTGATAATATCCTTTTTCAGTTTCATCATTTTTCCTTTTAGCTTTATCACCGATTTGTTGCCACGGAAATGATATACAACCCATACACACAGCACTATTTGTGAAATAACTGTTGCCAACGCCGCACCTTCAACTCCTTTCTTAAACAGCACAATGAATACGTAGTCCAGAACTATGTTCATGCCCGCACTAATCAGCATTGAGAACATTGCAACATTTGCACTGCCTTCGGCACGAATGATATTATTCATTCCGTATCCGACCACATTAAACGTAGTTCCTAAGAGTATGATGTTCAGGTAGTCCAGAGCGTAGCTGTGAGTTTTCTCGTCCACACCGAAAGCTAGCAGCATAGGTTCTCGCAAGGCAAAACCTATTATGCTGATGATGACTGACATTATTATCAGCAGTACAAAAGAGTTGCCCAAGACTTGTTCAGCTCTTTTAATATCTTTCTTCCCCAGATTTAGGGAAACTCGCACTCCGCCGCCTGCCCCCACCAGCATGCCGAATGCCATCATTATCACCATTATGGGAAATATGGAGCTAAGCCCTGCCAGTGCGTTTGCACCAACAGCCTGTCCGATAAATATGCGGTCTACGATGTTGTATAATGAGTTGATGACCACTCCTGCAAAAGCAGGTAGAAAATATTGTTTAATTAGTTGGGGAATAGGCTTATACTCTAAATCTTTTACATTGTTGGATTCACTATTCATATGCTGCAAAGATAGACATTAAGAATCAAACCCAAATGAACTTTACGCTAACTTTACACTCACTATTTAGCTCAATTGTATGAAAATACTACTTTTGCAAAAATAAAACACTAATACCTTGAAGTATGAATATCAAAACATTAATAAAACAAACAGGTCTTGCACTACTGCTTGTTTGGTGTGCATCTTGTGGTAAAACCGAAAGCGACACAAAACCAAACGAGAAGAATAATGGTGTAGTAAATTCCGAGATGTTGACAGATGAGATACAGCCCGGCGATAATTTCTACGAGCATGTCAACAGAAAATGGTTGAACAACAAC
>JBKECW010000083.1:0-3584 GCA_047975005.1 Bacteroidales bacterium
TATTCCGAAAGATAGAAGGGTAGATTGTGATGTGTATCTGCAAGATATTATGCCTTCGACATTGGAACTGGCAGGTGTTGAGAAACCTGTGTATGTGGAGTTTAATAGCTTGTTGAAACAAGCGAGGGGCGAGAGAAATGAGAGTGAGTATAAGGCTGTCTATGGCTGTTATACGCAATTGCAGCGAATGGTAAGAACCGATAACTATAAACTTATTGTCTATCCTAAAGTCCCAAAAGTCTTACTGTTTGATTTGAAGAATGACCCCTTGGAAATGAACAACTTGTCTGATGATACTAGATATAGTGATGCTCTGAAGACGATGTTTGGGCAATTGCTCAATCTGCAACAAGAGATGGGTGATAAGCTAAACCTTAGAACGGCTTTCCCTGAATTGTAGGTACTTGAGGTAGTTTTGTTTCTAGTTCCTGAATTAGGTTTGATAAATAGTAATTATATAAGAATAGTAATGAAGAATAAATTGAAATCGTGTATGATTGTGGTGCTGTCTCTGATGGCTATAAGCAGTCTAAGAGCGCAGAAACATTGGCAAAACCCAGAAGTTAACGAAGAAAATCGACTTCCGATGCATAGTGCTTTTTTTGCATACGAATCGGAAGCAAAAGCTACTGAGAACGTTAAGGAACAGTCGGCTAATTTTCTGAGTCTGAACGGGACATGGAAGTTTAAATGGGTGCAGAATGCATGGCAGCGCCCTAAGGACTTTTTTAAGACAGACCTGAATGACAGAGGATGGGATAATATCGAAGTGCCGGGAGTGTGGGAGCTCAATGGCTATGGTAGCCCTCAGTATGTAAATGTGGGATATTGCTGGAGAAATCAGTATAAAAATAATCCTCCAATTGTGCCCGAAGAGAACAATCATGTAGGCTCTTATCGACGGGAAATAGAAATACCTTCGTCATGGAATGGCAAGCAGATTTTTGCGCATTTTGGCTCGGTAACGTCAAATATGTCGTTATATGTAAATGGTGAATATGTGGGGTATAGCGAAGATAGCAAGCTGGAAGCAGAGTTTGACCTCACAAAATATGTCAAGCCGGGGAAGAATCTTATCTCCTTCCAAACCTTCCGCTGGTGCGATGGTACTTACCTTGAGGATCAGGATTTTTGGAGATTCTCAGGAGTAGGTAGAGATTGTTATTTGTATGCTCGCGAGAAGGTCTATATCCGCGACCTGAAAATTACGCCCGATTTGGTGAATGACTATAAAGACGGCAAGCTGACCATAATGTTAGACCTGTCTTCCAAAGCATCTGTAGACCTAAGACTTGCTGATGATGTTGGGACTGTCGTTGCAGAGAAAACAGTTTCAGGTTTAGGAGAGGTAACGGCAGAAATAGAGCTTAAGAACCCTTTCAAATGGACAGCCGAAACACCTAATTTATACGTGCTTGCAGCCGTTTTGAAGCAGGGAGGGAGCGTGAAGGAGGTGATTCCTGTGAAAGTCGGATTTCGCAAAGTCGAGATGAAGAACTCTCAGCTTTGTGTAAACGGTCAGCCTATTCTGATAAAGGGCGCTAACCGCCATGAACTTGACCCCGATGGCGGATATTACGTGTCAGCAGAGCGCATGAAACAGGATATAATGCGCATGAAAGAATTTAATATCAATGCGGTGCGCACTTGTCATTATCCGAACGATGACCTATGGTATCAGCTTTGTGATGAGTATGGGATATATGTAGTGGCAGAGGCGAATCTCGAATCGCACGGAATGGGATATGGAGATAAAACATTGGCAAAGAATCCATCCTTTGCAAAGGCTCACCTCGAAAGAAATGAACGTAATGTGTTGCGAAATTTTAATCATCCCTCTGTTATAACTTGGTCCTTGGGTAATGAGGCCGGATTTGGCAGCAACTTTGAAGTTTGCTATAAATGGATAAAGAACTACGATGCTTCACGTCCGGTACAATACGAGGGTGGAGGTAATAACGACTTTACCGATATTTACTGCCCGATGTATCATGACTATGAGAGATGCGAAAAATATGCTAAATCCGAAGGCAAAAAACCGCTAATCCAGTGCGAGTATGCTCATGCTATGGGAAATTCGGAAGGCGGATTTAAAGAGTACTGGGAGCTAATCCGTAAATATCCATTATATCAAGGTGGTTTTATATGGGATTTTGTTGACCAATCCATACATTGGAAGAATAAAAAAGGACAGGCAATTTATGCTTACGGCGGAGACTTCAATCCCTACGATGCCAGTGATAACAATTTCTTGAATAATGGTTTGGTGAGCCCCGACAGAGTGCCCAACCCTCATTGCTATGAGGTAGGGTATTATTATCAGTCGATATGGACAACCCCAATAGATTTGCAGCAAGGACAGATAGAGGTGTATAACGAATACTTTTTCCGCAAACTCTCAAATTTCTATTTGCAATGGGAACTTGTAGCAGACGGAAAGATAATAGAAACAGGAGTTGTAAACAATATTGATGTTGAGGCTCAGCAAAAAGCGACAATTAATCTAGGCTTTAAACTGCCTGAAAATAGCGAGGTGAAAGAACTATTGCTGAATGTTGCTTATAAACTCAAAAGTAGCGAACAGCTATTGCCAGCAGGCTATGCACTTGCACGCCAGCAGCTAGAAATTAAGGCTTGGGATTTTGAGAATATTCAACTTGCAAACAAGTCCGCATCAAACCACGAGACTCTAAAGCCAACTATTGTCGAAGACGATTTTAACTACCTGTTGGTAAAAGGAAGTAACTTTCAGATTGATTTTAATCGCAACACCGGCTATATGTGCAGATATGTTGTCAATGGGGCACCAATGATGGAAGATGGAATGCAGCTTAAACCAAACTTCTGGCGCGCTCCTACGGACAATGACTATGGCGCACGATTGCAAAATAAATATGCAGTATGGAAGAACCCTAAGGTAGAATTGAAATCACTGGACGCAGAAAACAATGCCTCTGGTTTGGCAGAGGTTAGGGCTGAATATGAGATGCCAGAGATTGGTGCTAGACTTCAACTGACATACCAGATAAATAATGAAGGGGCTGTAAAGGTAAATCAGAAGCTAATCGCCGAAGGCAAGTCAGAGGTGTCGGATATGTTCCGCTTCGGAATGAAACTCGAAATGCCTCAGGAATACCAATATATTACCTACTACGGTAGAGGCCCCGGCGAAAATTATTCCGACCGTAAAGACTCTGAGTTTCTCGGTTTGTATAAACAAAGCGTTGATGAGCAGGTATATCCATACATACGACCGCAAGAAACAGGGACAAAATCCGATGTGCGTTGGTGGATGCAAAGCCTACAAGGCGGTCAAGGACTTCTTTTTACATCCGACGAGCCTTATTCAATATCTGCCTTAAACTATACGGTAGATGCCTTGGACGACGGTGTGCAAAAAGACCAGCGACACTTTGCCGAAGTAGACAAAAGCAACTTCGTAACTGTATGTATTGATAAAAAACAGATGGGTTTGGGCTGTGTTAATAGTTGGAGTCAGCTGCCACTTCAGCAATATCGTATCCCCTATCAAAACTATGAATTTAATTTCCTTATCAGCCCCGTTAGAAGTATTGAATAAGAAA
>JBKECW010000084.1:0-10347 GCA_047975005.1 Bacteroidales bacterium
GACTCTCAACATATTTTCTGTGTGTTTGGGTTTGTATAGAACCCGCATGGAAACGCAGAATTGCAAATGGCGTAATTGCTGTAACACTCATAAGCTCATTCATTGTGAGTGCAGGCTGTTTTGGATATATATACATGACCCCTACCCTAATTGCAATAACTCTGATATGCGCATTATTTCCGTTCCACTCGGTAATCAGGTTTAAAGAAGGTGTTCAAGATTAACTCAATCAAATTACGATGAAGAATTTAGTTCAATATATAATTATTATCATATCCACACTACTGCTGTTGTGGGTATTGCCCCAGCTACTGAAAATGACGACATACGAGCGCACTTCTTATGACTTTGCCTACTTCTCGTCATTATTGGAGGATTTTATCGAAACCAAAGTGGATGGCAAAGAAACTAAACGATTTGACCTTAAAGGCAACGAATACTCGGAGAAACAATACGACAGCATTGTCCCCTTACTAAACTACCGTCAGCTTCTGAAAGACAACGCCCTACCCGATTCGCTTTTCGGAATGGAAATAAACGGGAAGATACTCCAAGCCCACTACCTATATTTCAGATATTCACCAAAAACAAAAAACAATAGAGGTATTGCACTATACCCTATGTTTGAATCAATGTCCGGCAGAGTTAACCTGTCAGCACCTGACGATATGTTCACCCTAGAAAATAAAATATCGTTCATTGATGCCGAGACCAATAAGGTCAATGAAGCAAAAAGTCGTATGTTTCAGGAGCGACTGGAAAAACTGGATTTCCAATTTCCGGCTCAATGGTTGGCAGGAAACCCCTCCGAAAGAAAACCTTACGACGAAGGATGGTTTGCACTCGACAGCAAAGATGACTTGTATCATATTAAAATGGTAAATGGAAAACCATTCATCAAAAACACAAACCTCCCCGATGGTATAAAGGTGGAATATATGAGCACCATAGAAACAGCAAATCACAGGTTCTACGGCTTTATATTTACCAAAGACGGAGAAGTCTATTATTTGGAGGACATTACATACAAGCCTGTAAAGATTCCTATTGACAAAATGAATATCGACAAAGAGCAACTGACAATACTGGGGAACATTATGTATTGGACTGTTTATCTGACCTCCGATACAGAACGTAAGCACTATGCCCTACGAAACGACAACTTGGAACCCGTTGCTCAATACACCCAAACCCGAGAAAACATATTGTGGGATCGAATTAAACTCTGGGCTTTCCCCTCGATACTGACACTAGAAAGCTCCAACTCGACATTTATATATCCTCGCTTTTCTCAATTCTCTCTGCAGGCTCTCGCTCTTGGTTTCATCTGCGCACTCATATTTATTGCTCTATACAGAAATAACTCGAAAAAATCAGTAATTTTACACTCCATATTTATCCTTATAACAGGTATTTGTGGACTATTGGCAGTGATACTATTCACACGAAGAGACAGAACAAGAAGAAATATAATACATTTAAAATAATAAAATTATGAGACGTAATTTATTAGTAATCGCCTGCATTGCTGCAATAAGCTTGTATAGCTGTGGAAATAAAGCCGGCAATCAGAGCCAAGAGAACAAAACCGAGAACACTAAAACCGAAGGTGTTAAGACTATCAAAGTTGACGAGCTGATGGCTGAAGCTCCAAACCTCATTGACCAAGAAATAAAAATAGTAGGCGACGTAACGCACACTTGCAAACACTCCGGCAAGAGATGCTTCCTCGAAGGCGAAAAAGAATCATACACCGTGAGAATTGAGGCAGGTGGCGACATTGGCGGTTTCAACAGAGAACTCGTGGGAAATACGATCTGTGTCGACGGAGTACTAAAGGAAAGACGATTGACAAAAGAGTACATCGACCAATGGGAGGAAAAAGTTAAAGCTAAAGAGCAAAAAGAAGATGGCTCTGCCGAATCTTGCCAAGCCGAGATGGGAAATATCGAAAAAATGCGCCAATGGATGGCCGACAACAACAAAGAGTACTACTCAATATTCTATGTTGAAGGTAAAAGCTACGACATTGTTGATTAATGAAAACTAGCACGCAAATAAGGAAGTGGCTCCGAATTATACACCGTGATTTGGGCTATCTACTGGTAGGCATAACACTAGTCTACGGAATATCAGGCTATTTACTCAACCACATGGACGGTAAAGATCCAGCATACAAAACCGTTGAGGAACATATGGAGTTTCAGCCAAACTTGTCTGTCGATGAGCTAGAGAAAGCATGGAGCAATTACGGAGACCTACCACCATCAAAGAAAATTACAGAGAACGAAAAGGGCTTCTACAAAATAATGCTGAACGGAGGCATAGGTGTCTACAATGTAAATACAGGAGATTTGGATTATGAGTTTCATAAACAACGGAAGTTTATTTACTACATAAACAAATTCCACTACAACCGCACCAAAGGCTGGACCTTTATGGCTGATTTTTTTGCTTTCGGACTTATGTTTCTTGCGGTGTCAGGAATGTTTATAGTCCCCAAGAAGAAAGGCTTTATGGGACGTGGAAAATGGTTTGTACTCGCAGGATTACTAATTCCAATTCTCTGGATAATTTTCACGAAGTAGATATAAAAAAAGGTTCTCAGAAATAGAGAACCTTTTTTTGTACAAAATTGCTTGCCTACTCTATTGTAATATCATCTATATACAAATCATAAGTAGCAGTTTTTCCTACTTTCAGTGCAAATAGACTACTTCCAGACTCTGTTGCAAAATTATAGCCTGTAACATCGATTGAGACCTTAAGCCATTCTCCGCCTGTATTAATTGCTCCAACATAATCATTAGCATCTGCCGACAAGTCTAAATTAACGTCAGCTGTACCACTACAATCTTTTAGATTGACCTTGGCATAAGCACCAGTAGCATCGTATATATTGCAAGATAAAGACTTTGTATCAGATGTCCCCTTTATATAAAAAACTATTTTGGACGGACTTGCAGGTAAAGAAACTGTACCTGCCGTAGCTGTAAATATATAATCGTTTCCTGTCGGTGTCCCATTTATATGCAATGCCGAAGAGCCAGAGCGACCACCGTCTGTGCTTTGAACAGCATAATCTTTCAAGCCATACTTATTTAAAGATCCTGTAAAACCTGACCAATCTTCAAAATCTGAGCCAGTGAATAATAATGAAGCATCGCTAGGATCAGTGCTTCCACCAACAACTTCTATAGAGTGTCCTTTATCTGCACTAATAAGCGATAGCTGGTCTGTCCCATTGTAGTTATCTCGCTCACCGGTAACCTTTAAAGTCTGCCCCACCTCATATATTACGTCTGACACTTTGACAACTCCATAAACCATAAGTTCGGCATTTTCAGCATCTTTTAAGATAAGCGACGTAACGGTGTTATAACTCGGATTTACAGTTACCTTCGTAACTTCTCCTTCAATAGTTCCTACAACACCATCCTCAAGAGCTAGAAAAGACGCAATAGTGTTGGCGTCACCTCCACTCGGTGCTTCGTCAACAGCAAACTTAAAGTCATCTACTTGGAAAGTTGTTGTTTGACCATCTTCGCCAACATACTGAAAACCAACATACACATCACCTGAATACGACGACAAGTTAACGGCTCCAGACTCAGTAAACTCTGATGCATATCCGCCTTCTGTATCTGGGGCAACTGCGTAAGTAAGTTCTGTTTTAGTTGCGGTAGTTGGGTCATTGCTATCCAAAACGAATAGTTTAAGTTGTGCACCATTAGCATAGCCCGTAAGCGATTTAAAACTTATAGTTTTGTTTGCCACTGCATCTAGGTTTAAAGCAGGAGATATCATCCAAGTTTCATAAGCACCTCCGCCACCTTTATTTGCAGACATCTGGGCATAACTATTCTCATTAAATGATTTATATTGCCAAACATTTGTTCCGCTAACATTTACATTTGTCCAGCCGTCTGCGGCTACTGCATCGTTTTTTGTTCCATCAAAAGCATAAGTATATGGCTCTGAGATACCAGCAACCTTATCTTTGTCTACATCAAATAATACTGTCGCTAAACTGAAAGTGCTCAGCTCTCCTCTTACAACATTCTCTGTAATAGGCAGCAGTGAGTCTTCTGAGATACCAACGGCTCTATCGTCATCGGAACTTACGGCAACATACAAAGGTTTCTTGGAAGCATCCAAAACATTAGCAAGTTGCAGTTTGTATCTTCCATACTCTATGATGCTTTCCTCGCTTGTGATAAGTCCTGTTGCACTAACCGAGTCTACCTTCAACTCTAAATCGGTGGTGGCACCTGTGTACTCTCGATACAACTTAACCCTGACAGTCATATCAGTAGCCGACAAATCAACAGCTTCTGGAGCTTGAAGTTTAAACGACACACTTCCTTTGCTAACAGGGTCGCCATACTCTTCCACACAGCCATTCAGAAGAATGACTGAGCTAAGTATAAATATATATTTAAAAATTGTTCTCATGATTTTAGTTGTTGTTTTTATAAGTTACGCCTCCATCCCACGCTTTGTCTTTCAAGTCGCCATACAAATAGTCCACAAGCTCGGGATGATCAACAAATGGATTTCTGTTTTTCTGTTTGCTGTACACTACATTAGACCTCCTTATTTCAAAGGGATCTACTGGATCTGCACTGTGCCATTTTATCAAATCCGATAAAACTCCCTGACGTGGAGAAGACGTTGATGCTGAACTACCCTCATCAAGATAGATACCTTTGGCATCATGCCAGCGCAATTCCATGTAAAAAAGAATACGGGCTACATCGCCTCGTGCAGACTTTTTGGGAGCATACGAGTACGTACCGTGCGTACCATAAAAATCAGCATTTCCATCCTTTTCTTCAAAATCGCGGTTGCCTTTTGCCGTATTAATAGACTCCAACTCGGCTTTTAGATTGTACAAATCGGTAGCTGTGGATATTGCCATGTTGTCAGGACGCTCGCCCAAGCCCTTTGATACAGCCCATACATGCTCACGATTCCACGACACTCCATTGTCCCATGTCCGTGATGCTGTATTTTCCTCATAAAAGCACCATACTTTTGTGTCATCAAGTGGGTCTTTATCAGCATCTTGAAGAACATAACGAGCATCACCGTAACTAATTCCCACAAAATTATTACTTATAATTTTCACCAGAGCCTCTCGCAATTTATCACCACTTTTACCCACTGCACTTGCATAGTAAGTTGTTAAATCTATTGGCTTGCTGCTGGTAATATCATAAGCTACAGCAAGAACATGATGCTTTGCAGTATCGGTATACTGCGGTGGTCGTCCTTTCACTAGAATCCTCCCATTGGCATCAACTTCCGGCATTGTGTAAATGTAATTAAGCGTAGTATCATTTCCTCCACTCGATGTAGTATCCTGCGCATTAGGGTCTACCCAATCGGGTGGATAAATACTACCTTTGTCTACCTCCTCAACACAAGAGTAAGCCGACATCATCAATATTGCTATAACTACACCAAACATCAATCTAGTTTTATTATTCTTCTTACTCATAAATAGGTCCTTCTACTAATTTAAATTCAGCATTCGGAGATGCCTTTGTACATTCATACTTGCATGTTACATTCTGATTTACATAACCTTCCATAAACCAAAGTGCTCTAATTTCATACGTTATTGTTGATCCGTTTGACTCGATTACTGCTCCGCCGTCAGCATATTTCATTTGCAACATCAGCATCATTCCTTCCAAAGCTCGCTCTTCCAACTTTTTGTTTAAGTCTGTGTAATCGCCTGTTGCCAATCCAGCTTTGTACAAGTCTACTAGAATAGGGTCAAATGCTGCTTCTCTTTCGCTGTCTTCGATTGCACGGGTTGCATAGCGCATATCAAAGTTGCTGTAATTTGGACTGGAGCCGTAATAAATCTCACGACCATTTCTATAGTTTTCCCAATATTTAGACAACTCAGAGCTATTCTTAACATAAGTAGTAAGTGCCTGATAATCTGTCTGCGTGAATTGATATTTGATTACTGATGGAGCCTTCCATTCCAAGTTTTCAGCAACAACAAACGTCTCGTCAACAGTATTCTTTGAGCTGTCAATTGCCTCTGCACTGTAATATGTAACGGTTACAACAGAACCCTTTCCATACCCTAACAATGCAGATTTACTGTTAAGAATATAAGGTATATATGTGGCAGACAGTCCGCTGTACAGCACTGTATCTTCCGCTATCTTTTCTGCTTTGTTATATTCATCAGGAGTAGTAGCGTCTTTCATGACTAATTCGGAAATTGTCTTGTAATCTGCATACGTAAGTGTATCCTTCAGATTGTCGCGTACAGGACCGGTATAATCACTCTCCAGCTCGTTGTTAATATCTTCCATCGGGTTACATGCCATATTTACAAGCAACAGAAGGAATATTAAGAATCTATATTTTTTCATTTTCTTCGTTTTTTTTTATTCAACACTCTTAGAAGTTCACTTTCATTCCTAACGAGAATGTACGACCAAAACCATAATACACTCCCGAGGTCTTCCAGTCGTGGTCTGTTCCATCAGTAGCATCAGTAATATACTCCGTATCCAAGAGATTAAAAACATTACCCGAAATACGGGAGTCTAACTTTCCTATTTTGAAATTGTAGCCTAAATTCAAGTCGAATAAAACAGCATCTGGAATTTGCCACGAGTCAATTCCTACTGTCGACTCAGAGGTGCGATTGGTTATATTGAAGTCGGCAAAGTTCTTACCAAAATAGTTGCAACCTACTCCTATATTAAAACTCTTGAAAAATTTGTAGTCTATATTCAATGCCGCTGTATTCTGCGCAGAGTTGCCGACACTTACATCCTTCAGATAAGCATGGAACTCTCCCAATAGGTTGTTAGAGTCATCAAATGCTTGAAAACTAACATCATTTATATATTTCCAAAAACCGAAGGACGCCATACCTTTCAGTGTTAGCTGAGTTGTAGGTTTGTAGGTGGCTTCCATCTCAATACCTTGATGACGAGAATTTACCCCCTTAATATTAAATGACTCGCCGACAAAACTTCTTCTAAGCCCCTGATCTCGCCATTCAGTCCAATAATATCCTATTTTAATATTCATATTATGACTTTTATAGCCGTAGCCACCCTCGAAAGTCATAACCTTTTCGTTTGTTCTATTCTTTGCAGGCTCATTTGTATATCCGTTAAATATCTGATTTTGGAAAGGTGCACGAGTAAAGTATCCCGCATTTATAAATACATTGTGATGTGCATCAAAGTTATAGTTTGCCCCTCCTTTAATGCTCCAGTCTACAAAGTTCTGCCAATCCGACACCTGATTACCCGGCTCATAAGTGTAATAGTCTATTCGGCGTGTATTCTGATAGGATACCGTTCCAGATATAAAACCAGAGATTATATCATTTGAATATTCACCTTGTACAAAAAGTCCGTTGCGCAATATCTGCTCATCATTCCAATAGCTATACTTATCTCCCTCTCTCAGTGGTGTGTTTTCATCTATATTCACATTCCATTTTGTGGTATAGTATTGCCCGCCAAGCAGGTCTTCTATCTCTTGATAGTGCTCGCCCCAATAAAAACGGGCGTCGTAACCAACAGTAAAATCATAGTTATTGAACTTCTTATTCAAGGTCGTCAGTAGTCCGTACCATTGATGATTATTTACGGAATTACCTATAAAAAAATCAGACTCTCCATTCTTTGCAGCATTGTGCGCAATCATCTTGTCCCAGTCTACCAAGCCGTCTCCGGTTCTCCACTTCGTACCACCATATTGGTACGATCTGTAACTATAATCAACCTCGCTGTCCTTATCGCCATCGAGACGGCGACCGCCTCCGGTTGCAATGGAAGCATACACAGAGGTACTTAATTTTGTGGTATTGTTAATATCCCAATAATGATTGATCGACATCTGAGGCTTGTGGTAGTAGTTGTATCCATAACCACTGTTGTACACTTCGCCGTTGCGAACACCTGTTTCTGAATTTAACTTTGTCCCCCATGGGTTTGTAAATGGAGAATCACTATCCATATTTTTGTATTCAGCTATAGTATGCTGCGAGCCACGCTGATTGTGCCACTGCGGTGCTCCAAATATCTGGAAAGACAAACGATGCCTGTCGTTAAGTACTTTTGTAACATTCAAGAAGTAGTTATAGCCCTCAAACTCGGTGCCATTAATGTAGCCATCTCCTACTACACGACTTCCCAGCATTGTGATTGCCCACCCATTGTCCATCATACCTGTCGATACATTAACGCTAGCTTTCTGATAGCCATCATTTCCCATACCGATGTATGCCGAACCTCCTTTCTTGGCATCAGCACTCTTTGTAATAATATTCATGGTTCCTCCTACCGAAGATATTGCCATCTTAGATGCACCTAGACCTCGTTGCACCTGAGTTACAGAAGTAACGTCACTCAAACCAGCCCAGTTCGAGAAGTAAACTTTGCCGTTGACCATATCATTTACAGGCACTCCATTTATCAACACTCCTATATTACTAGTGTTGAAGCCTCTTATGTTTATTCGAGAGTCCCCAAATCCTCCGCCCTGCTTGGTTGCATATACTGACGGTGTACTCTTTAATATCTCAACGAACTCTTGATTGCCAAGCTTCTCTGCTATCAATGTTGCGGGGATATTAGATATTGCAACAGGAGTCTTCCGGTCGGTAGCATAAGAAGCAACAACAGCAACCTCACTAAGTCCCATAGATGCAGAACTCATTTCTATCGTTCCTAAATCAACAGAGCCATTCACATTGACCTCCTGAGTTAGATCCTCATAACCAACATACGAGAACAACAGTAAGTGTTTCCCTCTACCGACTTTCAATTCAAAACTCCCATCAGCTTTCGATACAGTTCCGATACTTTTGTCTGATGACAGACGAATTGCAGCTCCGATAAGGGCTTCGCTGTTATCAGCATCAACCACTCTACCTTTAATTGTATTTTGCGCCCACAAGGATACTGGCAACATAAAGACAAATAAAAGCAGTAAATGGATCTTACTTAAAGTAGATTTTCTATTCATGGTATTATAATAAATTTATTTTTCGCCGTAAAGTTAAGTATTTTTAGATATGCATCTGTTACAATAAGGTTAAAGGTGCTCTTTCTTTCTTGAGCCCACTAACATGCCAACACAAAATAGATGCTTTTAAGAAAAGTACTCTTTAAAAATTTAAAGTGCTTGATATTGCTTTATAGTATCAAACACCTCATTAAGTCTCAATATTTTTTTATTTTGCCTCCCAGTAGCAACGCTTCGGTGACACGATAGCTTCTTCTTTCTTTAGCTCCGCCATCGCTTTGTCAACTTCCTTTTTGTCCAAACCTGCCGCTTCTGCAATCTCGCCTGCTTTCATAGGCTTGCCGACTGTTTTCATTGCCGACAATACTTTGTCTTTTGTTTCCATGTGTATATATATTTATGACCATAAACCATACGCCATAAGCAATTGGTTAATAGCCGATTATTAAAAGTCTACCTGTCAAAGGTCAATACCTGGGCATTTTTGTTAGCATCAATAACTTTGCCGTCCTTATAGATTATCTTACCGTTTATTATTGTAGTGTCCACTTTTGTATTGAAGACTTCGCCTTCCATGGGCGACCATTTGCACTTTGAGTATATTATGCTCTTTTCGACCTTTGTTTGCTGCTCGGTATCTAGCAAAACCAAATCGGCAAAATAGCCCTCTCTGATATAGCCGCGTTTCTCAACATTGTAGGCTCTTGCAGGAGCATGACACATCTTGTCGACCACAAAGGAAAAAGGTAAGTTACGCTTAGAAACCATATCGGCAAACATTGGCAGTGAAAACTGAACCAAAGGCAGCCCGGCAGGGCATTTAAAATAGTTGGTACCGGCTTTTTCCTCTTCCGTATGCGGGGCATGGTCTGTGGCAACTACGTCGAGCCTGCCGTCAATCAGTGCTGCCCATAGCGCCTCTCGGTCGTCGGCAGATTTCACAGCAGGATTACACTTGACCTTACTGCCCAAAGTGTCGTAATCCTTATCGCTATAACGCAGGTGATGCACACACACCTCAGCCGTTATCAGCTTATCTTCAAGATTCTTGTTGTTGACAAATTGTTCCATCTCCACAGCCGTAGTCAGGTGCAAGACGTGCAGCCTGCTACCGTGCTTCTTGGCGAGGGCTATTGCCTTGGAACTCGACTTATGACAAGCCTCAGCATTTCTGATTTCGGGATGATATTTAACAGGGATTTCGTCGCCGTACTTCGACTTGTATTCCTCTTTCTTAGATTCGATGAGTTCTTCGTCCTCGCAGTGGGTGGCAATGAGACAGGGAGCATGCTCGAATATCTGATTCAGAGCCTCCTCGTCGTTCAC
>JBKECW010000085.1:0-48323 GCA_047975005.1 Bacteroidales bacterium
AGTGCTGTGCTTACTCGGAAATCTAAATCTGAAAGCACAAGAAGTAAACATTATCCCTGCACCGCAGGAAGTGAAAATGGGAGAGGGAACTTTTACCATTAACAATCAGACTAAAATTGCATATACGACAGAAAGCAAATCTACTGCTGAGGTTTTACAAAGCAACCTTAACGCAATCTGGGGCTATCAAGTCGGACTAGCAGAGTCGGCAGATGGCAACATCAAATTTGAACTTAATAAAAATCTCGGGACTGAGGCATACGAATTAGTGGTGGCAAAATCGGGGATACAAATTAAGGCATCAACAGGAGCAGGATGGTTTTATGGTGTGCAGAGCTTGTTGCAGCTGATACCCACAACAGACTCCAAAGAAAAGGTGTCTTCTATAAATATTCCGCTAGTATCAATAAAAGATTCTCCCAGATTTAAGTGGAGAGCTTTCATGCTTGACGAGGGTCGCTATTTCAAAGGAATAGAGATGGTAAAGCAACTACTCGATGAGATGGCACGGCTAAAAATGAACACCTTTCATTGGCATCTGACCGACGATCAAGGCTGGAGAATAGAAATAAAGAAATATCCACTTCTGACCGAAATCGGATCTAAAAGAAAAAGTACCCAGATAGGACCACTTAAGTGGCAAAGCGAGATACAATCTGCCGAACCTCATAGCGGATTTTATACTCAAGAACAGATAAAAGAGGTGGTGAAATATGCACAAGACAGACACATAACAGTTGTCCCCGAGATAGAAATGCCCGGACACTCCAGTGCTGCAATTGCTGCATATTCATGGCTTGGAACAAACAAAAAAGAAATAGAAGTCCCTATTAAATTTGGTGTCGGCACGGACGTATACGACGTAAGCGATCCAAAAGTATATCAATTTCTTACTGATGTACTTGACGAAGTGATGGCTCTTTTCCCTTCTAAAGTTATTCATATCGGGGGCGACGAGGTTAAGTATAACCATTGGAAAGAGTCGGAGTCGGTTCAAGCATACATGAAAAAGAATAATTTGAAATCGCCTGCCGAGTTACAAGTATTTTTCACCAATAGAATATCTCATTACCTCAATAGTAAAGGGCGCAGAATGATGGGCTGGAACGAGATTATGGGACATAATCTGCACGAGTATCAGGATGCAGCAGATACCAAGTCAGATCAACGCTTGGCAGAAGGAACAGTTGTGCATTTCTGGAAAGGTAATGTCAAACTGGCAACGCAGGCGGCAAGCACAGGCTTTGATATTGTATACTCCTTGCACACAGACACATACCTCGACTACACTTACGATAGAATACCACTATCGAAGTCTTATTCTTATGATCCTATACCTGCTGATTTAGACCCCAAGTTTCATGATAAGGTAATAGGTACAGGTTGCCAAATGTGGAGCGAGTGGACACCGACAAAAGGAAATATACACTTTCAGGCATTCCCGAGGATTGCAGCTTATGCAGAAGTAGGATGGACAGAAAAAGAAAATAAAAACTACGAGCATTTTAAGGTCGCACTGCAAAATCTTGAAGAAATATGGAAGCAGGAGGGTATATATTTTGCACCAAATTCTGTTGTAGACCCCGCAAAAAAGAAAAAATAAGACAGTTACAATTCCAAATTACAAGAGGCGTATCTTTCAATACGCCTCTTGTAATTTAAAACCAAGCCTACCGCTAACAATTAATAAGCAAAAACGAGTTAAGCACACAAAAAACTATTCCTTTATAAATATAATCTATCATAATTTCTCCACTCCCGATAATTCACTATCTTTGTGGCAGAATATTTGCACAAAGAATTTTACGTGAAGATAAACAAAACACATATTAGCTATTTCTTTCTAATTCTTACGGGGCTGGTTATGTTTGCTCATGCCATTGTGCCTCATCAACATCATTTTGAGCTTTACTCCACACCATCTGACAATCATAGCAAGCATTCTACCCCAATCAACCAAGAAGAACAACCTGACACCTATTGTCATGCACTAAATATCCTGACAACAGCGAGAACGGAAACTCAAGCCGTAAATGTTACATCTTTATTAAAAGATATTGATTTTCCATATACGATTGAGGATGTAGAATATCCTATTTTTGAATATTTCACCGTATTTCGTCTAGATAAAAACCCTAAACAAGCTAAGCAGATTTTCATAAATGCTCGTTCATTAAGAGCACCTCCAACCTGCTAAGACACGCATTTGTACGTTTTAAACACAATTGATATTATTATTTTACTGCACATTAACCTAGTACAATCGTTTTTTATACAAACTAATTAACAGAAATAATAACAAGTATTTAAAATCACGTACACCTTATTGCTCTTAGACTCCTAGTCTACAAGAGCTGCGTTCGTTTTAAGCAAAAACCATCATGTAAAATATAAAAGAAATGATAAACAGTATAATATCATTCTCGATTAAAAACAAGTTTATAGTTGGACTAATGACTATAGGCCTGATAATCGGAGGAATATGGTCAATGACCAAAATTCCATTGGATGCCGTACCCGACATCACCAACAACCAGGTACAGGTCATCACCACCGCTCCCAACTTGGGAACAGAAGACATCGAGCAGTTTGTTACCTATCAGGTAGAACTGGCGGTTGCCAACCTCCCCGGTGTTACAGAGATACGTTCGGTATCTAGATTTGGACTATCAGTAGTAACAATTGTCTTCAAAGACGATATGGGGACTTACCTTCCCCGCCAATTGGTAAGTGAATCTCTAAACGAGATAAAGGGAAATATCCCCGAGGGCTTTGCCGAGCCATTTATGGCTCCTATCAGCACGGGTCTTGGCGAAATATATCAATATACCCTGGAAGTTCAGCCGGGCTACGAGTCGAAATACGACGACATGGAGCTTCGCACAATGCAGGATTGGATTGTAAAGCGTCAGATGGCAATGCTACAAGGAGTTGTGGAGGTCAACTCCTTTGGAGGACACGGCAAGCAATATGAGGTTGCTGTAAATCCAGACAAGTTAAAGAGCATGAACCTTACCATTTCCGATGTTTTTGAGGCATTGGAGAATAACAATCAAAATACGGGAGGTGCATACATAGAGAAAAATCATCAGGCGAATTTCATACGTGGCGAGGGCTTGATGCGTTCACTCGACGACATAAAAAACACGCCTGTTGCCAATATCAAAGGTCAGCCAGTGTTTATCCGTGATGTTGCAGATGTCAAGTACGGCAGTTTTGTGCGCTACGGAGCATTCACAAAGGACGGCAAGGGCGAAGCTGTCGGAGGTATTGTAATGATGTTGAAAGGCGAGAACTCCAACGAGGTAATAAAAAATGTAAAGGAGCGCATCACGCTAATTCAAAAATCTTTGCCCGAGGGCATTGAGATAAAGCCATTCCTAGACAGGAGCAAACTAATAAAAAGCACAACATCAACTGTGGCAGAGAATTTGTCGCTGGGGGCATTGATTGTAATTTTTGTATTGGTCATCTTTTTGGGCAATCTGCGAGGCGGCATACTAGTAGCATCCACTATTCCATTGGCACTACTGTTCTCGTTTATTATGATGAAGATATTTGGGGTATGGGCAAACCTCATGAGCTTGGGAGCTATAGACTTTGGAATATTGATAGACGGGGCAGTAATCATCGTCGAGAGTATGATTTTCTATCTGCATCGCAAGGAGTTTGTCGGCTTGAAGTTACCATATGAGAAGCGCGACGAGATAGCTTACAATTCGGCAAGCAAGATGATGAATTCTGCCTTTTTCGGACAAATTATCATACTTTTAGTTTTTGTTCCAATTATTGCCTTGCAGGGCGTTGAGGGCAAGATGTTTATTCCGATGGCAATGACTTTCGGCTTTGCCATCCTAGGAGTTATACTACTGTGCCTGACCTACATACCAATGATGGCATCTTTGTTTTTGCGTGCGCCGAAAAACGATAAAAAAACATGGGGAGAACGAGCCATCAGCAAGCTGGAAGATATTTACCGCCCCATAATCACATGGGCAATGAATAAAGGGAAACTCGTAATAATATTTGCAGTTATATTACTAGCATCGGGGGGCTATTTATTTTCTCGTTTGGGTGCAGAATTTATACCACAACTCGACGAAGGCGATTTTGCCATGCACGTATTCACCAAACCCGGCACATCGTTGTCGGAGGTAACAGCAACAACGACAAAAGTAGAGAAGATGTTGCTCGAAGAGTTTCCCGATGAAATTAGGTCTGTACAGACCCGTATCGGCGTTGCCGATGTTCCTACCGACCCTATGCCCATCGACATCGGTGATGCATTTATCTTACTGCATCCAAAAGAAGAGTGGACACGGGTAAGCACAAAGCAGGAGCTTATAGATGCAATTCGCGAGGAGCTTGGCAGGTTTACGGGTCTGAATTATGAATTTTCGCAACCCATAGAGATGCGTTTCAACGAGTTGTTGACCGGTATTCGCGAAGATATAGCCATCAAGCTCTACGGCGACAATTTGGACATTCTTGCCGACAAAGCAGAGGAAATATCCGGATTGATAGCCGGCATAGATGGAATTTCGGGAACTAAGGCGGAAGCGACACGTGGACTTCCGCAGATAACAGTACAGTACAAGCGCACAAAGCTGGGGCAATACGGATTGAATGTTACAGATCTCAACGAGGTTGTACAAACGGCGTTCAGTGGTGGTGTTGCAGGTGTTATTTACGAAGGCGAGCGAATGTTTGATTTGGTAATCCGCTTGGACGAAGCACATCGTCGCAGTATCGACGATATTCGCAATTTGTTTGTTAATCTTCCCGACGGCAATCAAATACCCTTAGGCGAAGTTGCCACTATTGATTATCAACCGGGTCCGATGCAAATAGGTCGTGATAACACCAACCGCCGTACTTATGTAGGCATCAATGTCGAAGGTCGCGACATCAAGTCTTTGGTTGCTGAGATACAACAGAAATTGGACAAGAACTTGGAGCTTCCTCCGGGCTACTACATTCGTTACGGAGGAGCATTCGAGAACATGGAACGTGCAAGCAAGCGCCTTTCCATCGTTGTCCCCTTTGCATTAATACTAATTTTTCTGATGGTATTCTTTGCTGTGAAATCTTTTAAGCAGACCTTAATGATCTTTATAGCCATTCCTTTTGCAGCAGTTGGCGGTATCATATCGCTTTATTTACGAGGTATGCCCTTTAGTATTTCTGCCGGAGTAGGCTTTATCGTATTGTTTGGCGTAGCCGTACTCAACGGATTAGTTTTAATAAGCGGGTTCAACGAATTGAAGGCAGAGGACAACCTGTCGTTGAAAGAAATCATCAAGCAGGGTTCTGTGCGACGCATACGTCCAATCTTCCTCACAGCATCGACCGACATACTGGGTTTCTTGCCGATGGCAATATCTTCATCAGCAGGAGCAGAGGTGCAACGTCCTCTGGCAACGGTTGTCATAGGCGGCATGCTGACATCCACCTTACTAACATTGATAGTACTGCCCGTACTTTACAAAATGCTTGAATCAAACAAGAAAAGAATAAAAACATCGACAATGAGTACAGCAACAATGACAGTATTAATGCTCGTCGGCAGTTTCGGGCTAAGCAATAGAGCAAATGCCCAGGAACAGAGTACTTCCATCAGTTTGGAGCAAGCGATAAGCATGGCAGAAGAGAACTATCCTTCGCTCAAAGCAGCTGAGATGGCTATTGAGCAACAGAAAGCGTTAAAATCGGCAGCTTACGATTTTGGCAGCACCGCCATCTCCACCGGCAAAGAGGAATTTGGGGGCGGTGCTCCGGGAGTTCAGAACAAAATTAGTATTGCACAAAATGATATTGATGTATTTTCAATTCACTCAAAGAACAAGCTCAATAACTCTAGAGTTGATTTGGCGGAGTCGCAGAGCGAGCTGACCACACAAACGCTGAGGCGTGATGTGAGTTTGGCTTGGTATGCGGCTCTCTCCGCAAAAAATCAATGGCAGTTGTATATGCGTCTGGACAGTATCTATGCTGACTTTTTGCGTGCCGCCGAATTGCGCTATGAGACTCAGCAGGTATCAAAGGTTGAGTATTTGGCAGCATCGGCAAAATATCAGGAATTGCAAGCTAACATCAAGCAAGCTAAAGGTTTATACGACGCATCACTGCAGGGCTTAAATCAGTTTCTGATGCTTCCTAAAATCTTTGACATTGCAGCACCCGACAAAGAGCAGGAATTGATGTCGGCAGGAGACTTGACAACCGATTCTCTTTCCAACACACCTTTGCTCAATTTATATCGCAAGCAGGTAGACGTGTCGGAAGCACAATGGAAGACAGAAAAAGCTAATCTTCTACCGAAGCTCAACCTCAGCTACTCCAATCAGGCTGTTGATGGCAAGTCAGGATTCAATGCATGGGAAGCGGGAATATCAGTACCATTGGTATTTTTTTCGCAATCCGGCAAAAACAAAGCCTCGCGTATCAACTACGAAATCAGCGGATTGGAATATCAACAAAAAGAGCTGGAGGTCAATTCGGCATACAGGCAGCTAGCCAGTCGCTACGCCGCCATTGTCGATGTATTGAATTACTATAAAGCCGATGCCCTTCCACTCGCCGACGAGCAAATCAATGCGGCAAACTTAGGCTATCGTCTCGGCAGCCTCGATTATGTGCAGTTTATTCAAAATATGGAAACTGCCATCAACACCCGCAAGGACTACCTGAGCAGGTTAGCAGAATATTACGAGATTAAGGAACAGATGGAATATTTACTGGGACAATAACTAAAAAACTATTATAATGAATTTATTAAAATCAATAATAATCCTTGTTTTATTATCCGCATTAATGTCATGTGGCGGAGGCAACAAACAAGGCAAAACGGCAGAGCCTGAGCATGAAGAGCATAGCGAGGGCGAGGAAGGCGTAGTGAAATTGAGCGAAAAACAGAGAGATGCTTTAGGACTAAAACTCGGCACCTTCGAGCAGAGAAATCTGACTACTTTGGTAAAGACCAACGGACAATTGGAGGTACCTCCTGCGGCAAGTGCGTCGGTAACAGCAATAATTGGTGGCAATGTAAAGAGTATAAAGGTTTTTCAGGGCGACAAAGTACGCAAGGGACAAGTTCTTGCAAGCTTGGAACATCCCGATTATATCAGTTTGCAGGAAGATTATGCGGAAGTTGCCAACAGACTTGATTTTCTGGAGCTTGAATACGAGCGTCAGAAAAAATTGTTTGAGAATAATGTTGGAGCAGGTAAGGATTTTCAGCAGGTAAAGGCAGAATTTGCAACAGCAAGGGCAAAAGCAGAGGGACTAAAAGCGAGACTTCGTTTATTACATTTATCTCCCGAAGATGCTAAAATCGGTAAGATCTCTAGTTCTGTCAATATTTTTTCACCCATCAGCGGCTATGTCAACGAAGTAAATATCAGTTTGGGGACTTATGCCAATTCGGAGGAGGAACTCTTTAATCTTACAAACAATCAGGAAATACATGCGGACTTTATGGTTTACGAAAACGATGTTCATCTGATAAAAGTTGGTCAGAAGATTGATTTCACGGTTTCTAATCGTCCCGGCGAGGAGCTTACGGCAACGATATTCGCCATAGGCAAGGAGTTTGAGCCCAACACCCGAGCCGTACATGTTCATGCCACCATCGACAAAAATCCGGGTAATTTAATTCCGGGCATGTATGTATCGGGCAATATCCATACCGATAAGAATTATGTTCCTGCCTTGCCCAACGAGGCTATCGTTTCGGAGGGAACCAAGTCCTATATTTTCATTTTAGACAAGAAAGGTACAGCACACGACGATGACGACAGCCACGACAAGGCGGAAGAACATGAACATTCTGGTAATGAAGAGCATTCTCATGACGACAAAAAACATGCTCATTCAATAGCATTTCGGATGATAGAAGTTATTACCGGCAAGCAAGATAATGGTTATACGGCAGTGACAGTACTCGAAGCACTGCCCGACAATGCAGAAATAGTACTTAACTCTGCGTATTATCTGTTGGCGGAAATTGGAAAGGAGGAGACCGAACACGCACACTAACCTAAGTGCACATCGGCTCACTGATGAAATGGGATGCTCTATGCATCTCATTTCTATCCTTTTTATATCTTTGCTGAAAAGACAAACAAGTAATATGGCACATAATCATTCGCACGAACACGGTCATAGCCATGACCATATGCACCCGACAGAGGTTTCGCATGGACGCGCCTTTGCCATAGGCATAGGGCTGAACATCATTTTCGTCATTGTAGAATCGGCTTACGGTTTGATAGCCAACTCGTCGGCACTATTAGCCGATGCCGGACACAATGCCAGCGATGTGTTGGGGCTAGTTTTTGCATGGACGGCTGCTTGGCTTGCCACAATTAGACCCAAGGGGAAATATACCTACGGACTCCGCAAATCCACCATACTAGTTTCTATACTGAATGCCTTGCTCTTATTCGGAGCAGTTGGTTTTATTGCATGGGATGCTATTGGGAAATTCAAAAATCCCGAACCTGTTGCCGGCACTCAAGTAATAATAGTTGCTGCAATAGGCATTGTCATCAACACAGCTACGGCACTGATGTTTATGAAAGGACAGAAAGACGACCTCAACGTTCGTGGAGCATTTCTACACATGGCTGCCGATGCAGGAGTGTCGCTGGGAGTTGTCATTGCAGGAGTACTGATAAACCTCACAGGTTTTCATTGGATTGACCCTATAACTAGTTTTTTGATTATCATTGTTATACTATGGGGGACATGGCGGCTGTTCACCGACTCTATAGACCTTGCTCTTGATGCTGTCCCCAAGAATATAAATCTCGAAGAGGTAAGGATTTTTTTACTTTCGCAAGAGGAAGTCCACAACATCCACGACCTGCATGTTTGGGCAATGAGCACCACTCAGGTTGCGCTTACCGCCCATTTGGTAACCCTTCGCACTCCCGACGACAGTTTTATGAGCAACTTACAAAAAAAACTGGAGCACGAGTTTGGCATCAATCACACCACTTTTCAGATTGAGAATGAGGTGATGGAAAAGGATTGTCATCCGGTGGTTTAATAAGTGTCAGCGGTCAGCAAACCACCAAATGGCATCGTCTACGGCACTCTCGGTAGAGCGGAACTCCATGCCCAAGCCTTCTTTTGCTTTTTTATTTGAATAGTAATTGTTTATTGTCAGTATCCGGGTGTTAGTGTAGGACAACGATATTGGAAACCCCAAACATCTTATGCCACTGCCTATCATTCCTGCGAGTAGAAGAATAGGTCTTGGTACATTTATAAAGGACGTTTTCTGATTATTTCTCTTTGCCACGAGTCTAAAAAAATCCCGATAGCACATATTTTCATTTGCGAGGAGGTATTTTTCTCCTCTTTGTCCCTGCTTCAATGCCTTTACGGCAGCAAGCGACACATCCTTAACATGCACAAAGTTTTTCCCTCCCGATGGATAAAAGACTATTTTCTTATTCAGTACCATCAGTATTATCTTCCCTGAGCTTGGTTTGGAGTCGTAGGCTCCAATCATAAAAGTCGGACTGATAGTAATGAGGTCGATATTGTCAGCTTCTTTGTCAACTAGTGCCTGCACCTTTGTTTTGCTGATGGCATAGTTTGATTTAGTGAATGGGTATTTAATTGCTTTCTCCTCATTTCCCAAGTCATCGAGCGAGCCGTAGCCATAAGTATTTGCCGTACCGACATATACGAGTCTTTTGATATTATTGACCTTGCAGGCATCTATTACATTTTGCGTGCCATGCAGGTTAACCTCATCATATGCCTCAGCTTTCAATAGATTTTGCGAGGTATTTGCGGCGGTATGAATTACATAGTTACAGTTCTTCGAAAGTTCAATCAATCTATCCTTATTTGTAATATCTCCTTTCACAAGCTCGTAGTTTGCATGCTCAACCTGCATCATACTTTTAGGATTTCTGACCAAAGCCTTAACACCATATCCCTGTTCCAATAAGTCGAGAACGACATTCGTACCCAACAAACCATTTGCTCCCGTTACCAACACACTATCTATCATCGTCTTTACAATTAATTTTCGGCTCTCAGTATTTCTCGCTTCACTTTTTTAGTCGTAACCGACATACATACAGATGCAGGCAACACCCTTGTCAGCAACCAACTAAACTTATTACAAGTATTGAATATCATTATCTTTTTGCGTCTAAACAATCTGCTAATTGCTTTCTCAGCGACCTTCTCGGGAGTCAGCTGTCCGAGCTTTCCCCAAAAACCTTGCTCCACAATTCTTCTTGTTACGTCGGCATTAGTTTTCATGGGGCCGGGATTTACTACGCTAACAAAGACATTGGTATCTTTAAACTCCTCATACAGTCCTCGCGAGAAGCTCTGAATGAATGCTTTTGAGGCAGGATAGACAGTCTTATAGCCAATAGGACTAAAGGCAGCCATACTTGCAACATTAAGGATATACCCCTGCTCCTGTCTTCTAAGATTTGGTAATATTTGATGAGTTAGCAGTGATGTAGCCATCACATTCAGCTCAATAATTTTTGAAATATACTCTGCATCGACAGCTTCAAATCTTTTTGTTCCGCCTATACCTGCATTATTAATCAACATAAACACCTCAAAGTTCTTGTTTATTACTTCGGCAAGTTCAATAACATTCTCTTTCTTAGACAAATCACATTCGTAGCACTGTGTATCAACACCATATTCAACCTTAAACTCATCGGCTCTCTCTTTCACTCCCGACTCGGGCAGGTCTACCAGAATTATATTTATGCCTCTTTTGCTCAATTCCTCAGAGAAAGCTCTACCTAAGCCATTTGCAGCTCCGGTAATCAGTGCAAATTTATTATCAATACTTGTATATTCATTTTTCATATTCAACATTAATTCCTTTTTTTCATCCCTATTTGTACAAACGTAAATATAATTATTATGTTATGTATAAGATCAGGGCGTCCCCGACTATTATACTTGTTATTTAGTGTCTGTCCATAATGTCAGGAATCTGAGCTATAAAGTTCAAGATCAAAGCGAGCATAACGCAGATACTGGACTTTATAGACGGACTCTATTTAGCTCTCCTCATTCTACTATTTTATCTTTTTTCACCCCAAAGGTATAAATAAAAGATATCTTAGCTTTTGAATTTCGCATGCCGAAACTGCGGTTATCGTACGATACAAACTCTCCATCATCATTATAGCTGGGAATTTGCTCATTTACCCTATAGTCAGCAGTAATATTAAAACTGTTTTCTATCCTTATTGCACAATATTTACTCAGCTTCACGTCAAAGCCACCGATTACACCAAAATTATGCGCATCATTATTAGTACGTGTTCTCAGATAATTGTAATTTATTCCTGCATAAGGACGTATAACAAACTTGTCGTAATACAGCAATAGTGGTACAGACAAGTTGTGCATTCCTGCACGATAGTTGCTATTCAGCTTGTCGAGAATCTCATCACTGTTGCCCGATGTGGCATAGCTTTGTCTGTTGCGGATTCCGAAAAGATAAGCATACTCAAGTCCTGTTCTCAATCCAAAATAAGAGTTGCCGAAATTTCTTTTAGCATATACCCCCACATCAGCCATCGCAGCAAATGGCTTTTGAGAGTCCTCATATTTGTAATTTTCCCACCACAGCCCTGAACCAAGTGAGACCTCGTAACTTGTTTGTGCCATCACCATTGTTTGAAATGCAGAACAAAGGACACCGAAAAAACCTAACTTCTTCATACTTTCTAATTTTCTAATGTTTTCACTAAGTATGATAGAGTTTATTGGAATGGTGGCACTTCCGCCTTCAGAAATTAGTAATAAATTTGCTCTAGCCTTAGAAGTATCTATTTGCAAAACCTTAACAGTATTGAGTTCGTCAAACAGGAGTTTACTTGTTTCAGGTTTCACGAATACGGTATCGTACACCACAATAGTATCGTATATGACAACATCCTCGTAAACATAAACAGTATCCCTCTGAGCTTCAAGCCGATAAAAGAACCCAAAGCACAGCATCAAGGGCAGCAAATATCTAAATTTATTTTGCATTAGTAGTATCAATAATAGTTATAGTATCACGAACGATAATTTCCTTACGAATAATTCTATCTTTTTTTATCACGATGGGAGTTTGCTTTTCTTCGACCTTCTTTTTTGAAATAGTGTCGGCACTATTGGTTATGTCGGTAGCACCCGTCAACACCGAGTCCATACAACCCTCATAATCAAAATCTTGCAAGGCATCCACCTTGAAGTTTTCTCTCACAGCGTTTAGCGAGTCGGTGGAGGAAATGTACAT
Organism: Bacteroidales bacterium; assembly: GCA_047975005.1. Taxonomy (GTDB): domain Bacteria; phylum Bacteroidota; class Bacteroidia; order Bacteroidales; family Prolixibacteraceae; genus JBKEAJ01. The sequence goes on from JBKECW010000085.1 coordinate 12,290, forward strand.
TTTTTCTTCGTTAGCAGTATTATTTTTAGCATAGAATACCACAAGCCCTGCCAATACCGCTGTCAACACTCCTGCTCCCGAATATACGGCAATATTGGCAAATGGAGTAAATTTCGGCATAGCTGTAAGACTCCAATTTTGTTCGGTAGGAAAACTCGAATACTGCGGAGCAATCTCATAATTATGCAGGTATTTTTTATAAAGGCTGTCAATTCGATCAAGTCCACATGGAAACAAAACAAATGGGAGAGCACTTCGTTTTTTACGTTCCTTCTTAGCTAAAATCTCCTGTAACTTTTTCCTTGCTCTAGCCAAGTGAGACTTTGATGTTCCTGCGCTGATATTCAACTCCTTAGCAATATCCTTGTGTGAATATCCATCAAGTACGTACATATTGAACACCAAGCGATGATGCTCGGGCAATATTTTTATCGCTTCCAGCAATTCCTCTATTGTAAAATTGTTCCACATAGCATCCTCTTCGTAATTATCAATCATATACTGCATTAGCACCTCGCTATTGCTGACATTCACATGTTTACTGTCTCGAATGTACATTAGTGCTGTATTTACAGTAATCTTCCTCAGCCACGCATCGAAATGCCCTGTACCTTTAAATCCTTCTGCTTTGTTCATGGCTGTCATAAACGCATCATGAGCAAGGTCTTCTGCAACTTGTAGAATGGGTACATACCTAAAACAGACAGCTATCATCTTTCCAATATTTCGCTGATATGCCTCCTCCCAAAAATCCTTTTTCACATTCATATCTTCAAGCTTAAGCTCAATCTATACTTATTTTATATAGTGATGCAAAGATGCTAAAAAGGTGGCAGTTTCTCCTGCAAAACATTTCCGCCGACATGTGATGGCAGGATCTATTATACTAGCTACATGTTAGCGGAGATGCTAAGACAAATATTTTGCAGATAGTCTATTTGTTAGTATTTTTACAATCGTAAAAAAGCGCGAAATTTAAGCCCATGCAAAACAGACCTTTAGACCACAACATACTTAAAAGCAGACCTCACTTCGAAGTACTCGATGGCTTGAGAGGATTAGCCGCTTTAGTGGTGGTAGTCTTCCATTTTATGGAGATTATAATTACCGATTTCAGCAAAAACTTCATCGCTCATGGCTTCTTGGCTGTCGATTTCTTTTTCTGTCTGTCGGGATTTGTTATTGCTTATGCATACGACAAGCGTATGCCCGAAATGAAGCCCTTAACATTCATTAAACTACGCCTCATACGCTTGCAACCACTAGTTGTTGTCGGCTCTATTTTGGGACTACTCACCTTTTTGTACGCCCCTTTCGGCGACAATCTATCCGCCATATACGGACTGAAACAAACAGCTCTGATTTTCTTAGCATCACTTTTTGTAATTCCCTATCCGGTGGTGGAGGAGCGATATTTTAATCTATTTAATCTGAATGCTCCTTGCTGGTCATTGTTTTGGGAGTACATTGCAAACTTGGTCTACCTCGCTGTATTATTCAGAATAGGAAAAAAAATACTGTACATATTGGTAGTATTAGCAGCTATCGGCATATTCTACGTGGCCCGGAATTATGGAACTTTAATAGGCGGTTGGAGTGGAGAGACTTTCTTTCATGGTTTGGCTCGTATCGCTTTTTCGTTTTTGATGGGAATGCTGATTTTTCGCTCAAACCTAATAATAAAAAACAAACTGGGACTGCTAGGCATGAGTGTATTGCTTATGTTGGCATTCCTAAGTCCTTACGGGGAACAATGGAATCATCTACTTGAACCATTTATCCTCGTTATCTACTTCCCGCTATTAGTTTCACTGGGAGCTGGAACAAAACTGACAGGAACATTACGCAAAATCAATAAATTCTCGGGAGACATCTCCTATCCTCTTTATATGGTTCACTATCCGTTTATGTGGGTATTTGCAAACTATGTAGCAGCAGAAAATCCAAGCAATACAGAGCTATGGTGGGTAATCTCTATTTCCACAATTCTGCTTATAGCTCTTGCCTATGCTGTGTTTAGGTTTATCGACTTCCCTCTGCGACGTTACCTGCGTAACTCTATGAAATTATGACCTATAAACAAAGGGTAATAACTATTCAGAGGAGAAAGGAGATCCAAGCAATATGCCTTACGCTCTAGGCTATAAGCGAACAGCCTTGTTTAATCGTTTAGTTGTTAAATTGTTTAGGGTTTAGTAATTGATGGCTATTAATCTGAAAATCCAAATATCTAGTGTCTGTCCATAATGCCCGGAGTCTGAGCTATAAGGTTCAAGAACAAGGCTTTCAGCTTTTTAGTACAGGAGAATGTAGAGATAAGGCACGCCCTGTCTCTGATATTAGACAATAGACCAACAGTCGAATAAATGAACGTCATTGCGGGCACAGCGTGGCAATCTGTCCGCTTAAGGCATACAGCATTTTAAAGCCTTGCCCTTGCCATGCTCAGAGCTACTGCCAACTGCTCGTCGGGGGTGAGATTGGTGTTATCGATAACTTCGGCATCGGCGGCCTGACGCAAGGGACTTTCCTCTCGATTCTGGTCGATGTAGTCGCGCTCCTTGATGTTGGCACTCACTTCGGCAATACTAACTTCCACGCCTTTGCCTATCATCTCGTCGTAGCGACGTTGCGCACGAACCTCGTCAGAGGCAGTCATAAAAATCTTTAGCTCTGCATCGGGAAATACCGTTGTGCCAATATCACGCCCATCCATCACGACTCCTTTCGCCTCGCCCATCTTCCTTTGCTGTGCCACAAGAAAATCGCGGACTTCCTTAATTGCTGCAATCTTGCTGACATGCGAACTCACCAAGGGCTTGCGAATTTCTGCTTCTACATCCTCACCGTTCAAATAACTATGTGCCACGCCGCTTGCACTGTCGTATTTCAATGCTATGGACAAGTCATGCAATCTGTTGACGAGCTTTGCTTTGTCGACATTTCCCTTACTATCTATCATTCCATTTTGCAGAGCAAAATATGTTACTGCCCGATACATTGCTCCGGTATCTATAAAAACATAGCCCAGCTCCTTTGCTAAGGCCTTTGCCATCGTACTTTTCCCACAAGAGGAAAAACCATCTATCGCTATTGTTATTTTCATCTGTTTATATTTTTGCAATAAGCTATAGGCTTTATACTTTTGTTGTTTCATTAATCATTAACAATTCACCATTCATAATTAAATTGCTTATAGTTTAAAGCCTACTGCTTGGAAGTTTCATTCACACTCGCCTTGCAGCCTTTATCGGGAACGGGGTCGTGACCTTCTGTACCCCATGGATGGCAACGCAGTATCCTATTTATTGTCAGATATATTCCCACAAACACGCCCCGTTTCTTCACTGCCTCGATGGCATACTGCGAGCAGGTCGGCGTATGACGACACGAGGGGGGTAGTATGGGCGAGATAAACCAACGATACAGATATACCGGAAAAAGAACTATATGGACGACTATGTTTTTGAATACAGTCAACTTTACATAAAATCTTTGTAGAGCATACTAGGCTGCACCTCCTTGTTATTCTGATACTTACCGCTAGTATAATGTTCGTACTCCCCTTGAATATCGTGATAATATATCTGACATATTTCGATGTTCGGATATATACGTATGGGCTGAACACAAAATATCTCCAGAGTCCAAAAGCCATTAAAGCCCACGTCGCCAAAGCCTGCCGTAACATGAATGAACAGTCCCAGCCTACCAATGGACGAGCGACCTTCGAGCATTGGCACAAGCGTGTCGGTACGTGTATGCTCAACGGTGCGCCCGAGATAGAGCTTGCCAGTTTCAAGCAACAAACCCTCTTCGGGGATAACCATCTCACTTGCAGTATTTTCCGTCTTCATATCCAGCACGGTATTATCGTAGACAAGTAGTTTATCGTGTAGTCTCAAATTATAACTATTGGGGTTGAGTTGCTTGTCGTTGTACGGCTCTATAAAGATCTCAGTATTAAGTCGCTTTTTTATTTCTTTCCCTGATAAAATCATATCCCTTTATTTTACGCAAAGGTATAAAAAAAGCCCGTAAGATAAATCCTACGGGCGCAACTAAAAGTTATTTGTCATGAAAAAGACTAGGAGTCTTTATCTGTAGTGTTTTTTTCGTACTTTTTTACCATGCAGACTGCAAAATAGTAGCTCGCTATTATCAGAGCAGGATAGGTTAAGTACCACAATATTGATTCTAAATACATATCTTTCTCTTTTTTTGATTAATACTGAGCCTCGTCAGGTAAATCCGAAAGGCTTTCTTCTTTCTTGGTCAAGGATTTCCACGCATACCAAATATATGCCAGCACAAAAGGCACTCCCAATGACACATAGCTCATCGCCACCAAGGTAAACTTGCTGGACGAGGCATTTTGAATGCATAGTGAACTCTGAATGTCTACAAGCGAAGGATAAAATGCAGTAGCATTGTAGCCGGCTATCAAGAACACCGACAGCACTACCAATACAGTACCAAGACTACCTACCCATATACACTTGGTACATTTCGTAAATAGAGTTCTGCCTATTGCCAACAAGACCCCTACCACTCCGAGTAGGAACATTACAAGCACCGCCGGCATGGCAAGAAAATTCGATAAATACTTCCCATCTTCGACAGCGAAAACCGGAGTGTCGCCATTCATTGTGTAGCCTACACCTTGTTTAAACAATAGTGCCACCGCAAATGCCAGGAAGAAAACCAAGAATGGTATAGTGTTGTACAAGACCTGCTTACGCGCTCTTGCCCGGATTTCTTCTTCGTCAATCCTGTTGATGTAGAACATTGCTCCGAGTATGCGTGCCAAAAACACCAAAGCAAGACCCAAGCTCACATTATGCCAGTTTAATACTGCCTCTAAGCCTCTGAATGAAGTTTGCCAATGAACCGAGTTATATTGGTCGAGGGTGAACTGTGCGCCGTTGAAGAAGGTGCCAACTGCCGTTCCTACCAATAAGGGCGCAAGCGTTCCGTTTAGCCACAGAAATATCTCGTAGGTTCTCTCGCCCAAGAAGTTGCTTGCTTTCTTATGAAACTTAAATGATACTGCCTGCAATACAAACATTACCAAAATAGCAAACCACACCCAGTATGCACCACCAAAGCTAGTCGCATAGAATAAGGGGAAAGATGCGAAAAATGCACCGCCAAAGGTTACGAGAGTGGTGAATGTCAATTCCCAGTGAGCACCGATAGTGTGTAGCAAAAGTTCTTTCTCTTTTGCTGTTTTACCTATCGAAAATAATAGCGACTGCCCACCCTGCACAAAGTTTAGAAATACAAACAATGCGCCTAGCAACGATACCAGAAACCACCAGTATTGTTGCAATGTTAAATAATCCATATTCTCAAACATAACTATTCTCCTTCTTGAATTTTAGGTCCTTTCTTTATCTGTGTCAATAATATCCTAAGCTCTGCTATCAACAAGGTTGTAAAGAGAACGAAGAATAGCCAAAATGTTACCTGCACTGCCGATGCAGAGATACGAGTTACGGCAGTTGTTGTTGTCATCAAGTCTTGAATTACCCAAGGCTGTCGCCCAACTTCCGCTACTATCCACCCTGCCTGCGAAGCTAAGTATGCAAGAGGTATGCAGATTATTGCTATGCGTAGCCACAATTTGCTGTTTTGTATCTTGTCCTTCAGTGTCAGAATCAACACTACCAAAAACAGCAAAATAAAGAAACAGCCAAGCATAAACATAATATGGAACGAATAGAAGGTTAGTGCAACATTGGGAACCAGGAATGCGGGGTCTTCAACAGCTCCGTAGCCAAAGTACTTGAAATATTCGTTTTTGAAACTCTCGCTGTCAAATTCGGTTCTGATTTCATCGGCTAGAGCTGTATTACCAGCTTTCTTGGCATCCTTAAACTCAGCCAAACGCTTCATTGCATAGGCTCCACGCTCTATTTTTTCTTTCGCACTGAGGTCAGACTTTCCATCCACCTTGTAGCCGTTGATTAAGTCATTCACTCCGGGAACAAACTCGCCCATCTTACCAAATGCCAAGATAGACAATAGATTTGGAACCTCAGGACGCCATACAAAGTTGTCTTCGCCATAGGCTGGACCGTCCTTCATAATTCCAAAGATAGCTATCCCTGCATCAGTACTACCATCATAGAGACCCTCCATGGCGGCAAATTTCATGGGTTGAGTCTGAGCCACAAGCTTAGCCGAATAGTCACCATTAAGCGCCACCATTATTGACGACAATAATCCGAAGGATGCCGCTACAATCATGCTGCGTTTTGCAAATTTAACTTCTCGCTTTTTAAGTAGGAACCATGCCGATATTCCAATTACAAATATCGCTCCCAGCACATAACTCGAAGTGATGGCGTGCAAGAACTTGCTAGCTGCCGTTGGCGAAAAAAGGACATCCCAGAAGCTTATCATTTCGTTGCGTGCCGTATCGGGATTGAATTTCATACCAACAGGATTTTGCATCCAGCCATTGGCGACTAAAATCCAAAGTGCCGATAAATTTGCCCCTATTGCAACAAGCCACGACGACAAGAGGTGAAAACGCTTACTGACCCTATCCCATCCAAAGAACATTACAGCAATGAAGGTTGTCTCCAAAAAGAACGCAAAAATACCTTCAATGGCTAACGGCGCACCAAAAATATCGCCTACAAACCACGAGTAATTAGACCAGTTGGTGCCAAACTCAAACTCTAGGATAATACCTGTTGCCACACCAATGGCAAAGTTTATTCCGAAGAGCTTCATCCAAAATTTAGTAGCTTTTTTCCATCCTTCATCGCCAGTCTTCACATAAAGTGTTTCCATGATAGCGATTATGAATGTGATCCCCAAAGTTAGAGGAACAAAAAGCCAATGATACATAGCTGTTAAAGCAAATTGTCCACGAGACCAATCTACCAGCGACATGTCAAATACATTCATAATAGTGTGTTTAATTTGATTGTTTCTACATCTTATTTTTGATTTGTTATCTGCTCTATTACGTAGTCACTACGACTCTCGTCATTATCAAAATTGCTACTTAAGAAGTTTGGAAAGAAAATCGCTCTCAATATAGCAAACATTATAAAGCCTTTTACTAACATTATAATCCACATTGTCCTACCCCACTTGGGCATATTCAAGAAACCCTCTTTATACAAAAGCCACGCTCTCTTCATTCTGCTAACCATAATATTATTATTTCTATACTATAAAAAGTGCTCTAAGTTAATACCAAATAATCTATTATCGATATAGATGTTTTTTATTGACCAATACACTTAATCTAACAGCGCCCCTCGCTTAACCCTCCAAACTAACAATCAGCACAATACGTCCCACTACGTTTTACTGTACGTCGTAAATGGGCAGTTAAAAGTTTCCAGCAGATAATCATCTAACTCATCTGCCTTTCTTATCATATTGGCTAGTTCTTCTTTTATTTTATTTCCATTATCTGAGAATAGATCTGATAGATGCACTCTATATGAGATGTACACCTCATTAGCACTCACCCCTAGTTTATAAGGCTTTACAGGCTCGGACAGGATATAGTCATAAAGAGCCTCGCTGTTTTGTTCAGGCAGATTATTGGTCGGCGAAGTGGCAAATAGATAGCTGTTGCCGTATAAAAAGATTCGTATCAAGGAACTCCCCTTGTGAAACTCCCAGTAAAATTCTCCGTATCTCGCAACAATGGGGTTGACACCCAATCTGCTAATACTATCTTCGACAAAGGACTGTAAATCATCTAATTCCTCTTCGCTAAACAGTTTCTTGTCGAGTTTGCCTCCACACGAGGGGCAGTACTCGGTAGCTTCCGACACCAATGCCCTGCACGAGGAACAAGCAAGAGAGTACTTATCGACCTTGTTGTTCTTATAATTGTCAAGCTCCTTGATAAGACATTCTAATGTTATACCAAAGCCCACATTGTCGGCATTGTTGAACTTGCATGAGGTTACTGCTATCAGACACCCTTTATCATCTATCATCGGGCCTCCGCTATTGCCGGGATTTACAGCAGCATCTGTTTGTATAAATTTCACACCATCGAGGTTCTGCTCTGCCGAAGACACTATGCCCTCTGTTACCGTAAACGGCATGCCGAAAGGGTAGCCCAGAACCATCAAGCTGTCCTTGACATCTACTCTCGCATCTCTATTAAGGCTGATTTTAGATTCAGACGTATTTAAATTCTCAACCTTGATAAAAGCAATGTCTGTTTTAGGATTTACATACATAACATGCCCCAGATACCTGTCTTTTGAGACCGTTTCAATCCCAACATGTTTTGCCTTACCTACCACATGATAGTTGGTGATAATAAAATCTTCATTCTCAATTGCAAATCCTGTTCCTGTACCATCGCTGGTATTTATCTTGTAAACACTTTCTTTATATTCATTTATACCCATCTCGCCTTAATTTAAATATTGAACAACTTTTTAAAAAATCCTTTCTTCCCTTTTGACGGCGATTTAATATCATCGTTAAGTATTGCTGTCATTGCATCTTTCAGTATTACAGCACTCTCTTTATAAGATTTATCCGACACGCTTCTCAGAGCATCTATTATCACATCATAAATATCTTTTTGCACATTATAGCATGAGATTAGTCTATAAAAAGACTGTATTGTCGAGAATGTTACATAGGCGTAATCGTTACCGTCAAAGGCTCTACATATATTCTCGTAGCTCTGTTCCCACGAATCTCTAACTATCGACAATGTCGTGAAAGACCTCTCTGGCACCAGTAATTTCACTCCATAAATACATTCGTATATCTTCTCTTTATTCTCCTGACATTCGAGTTCGTTAAGAAAGGCCATGCAGTTAGATGCTATTTGTGCCAATGTATCAGAAGTGCCTGCAACAGTATAGGAAATAATATCTTCAAATGCGGTTTTATAGTAACCTTGCAGTGATGCAAAATACTCAATTTTCATTATACCTATTATTGCAGAATAATACTTTAGTATCTCATTGCGGTCACTTTGAAATTTCTCGAAATATGCTTTTGTACTTCTTATTTCCTTCTGAATTTTATCATAAATTATAGCTTTCTCAGAATCCGGAGTGATTTGTATTTGCGGTGTGCTTGCGTGTACTGTCTTAAATTTCTCCACAAATTCGTCATCAAACATATCGGCAAAACGGCATATATCCCAAAGAATACCGTAAACCTTACGAGGATGGGAGCCCGCCCATAAAAAATCATAATAAAAAACCACCTCTCCGTCAATAATTGCAACATTAGCAAGGTCTAATTTAGAAAAATTTATCTCGCAGAGATTGCGTTTTAAAGGCACAAGAAGGGTCTCGTCGGAAAGCGTTGAAACAAATGCAGAGATACGAAAACCGTCATCCTTTATCTCAAACCTTATTACACTCGAACCATGAGGCATTTCCCACTGTGTCTGTCCCGACTCAAATTTATTCTGCATTTCAGGAGACACAAAGCATAACAGTGTTTTGAATGCTTCTTTATAATTATTGTCATTATATAAATCAACGCTCTCATTAAGAATCGAGCTGTCTAGAAACTTCTCACAATTGAAGTTTGTATTTTCGTGAAATTTTGGAGATTTATCTGTCATATTCTATACTATATTATTTTTCAGTGCAAAAGAAAAAGGATCCACTTCTGGCACTCTTTAAAAACATCTTGCCAAATATAATAATAAAATACATGAGTGTAATGATATTTTAAAATCAAAATGCTTCAAAACACGAAACTATACTCGCCGGCATCTTTCCAATTTATCTGAAAAACTTTGCGCTGAACATTTACATCACAATCTACACATAGATATGCTTCTAAATCCGCAATAAATTTATGGTTGACCTCTCTAAGAGGAATATCTGATAAATTGTATTTTGATTTAACAAAGTCTTCGATTCTTAAGCAAGTCCATGTATATTTCTCATATGTTTCTTTGCTTTTGCTGACACCGACTATTTTTTTTTTAAACTCATCATTGTGTTGTTGGAAAAGACTTATTAGAGTCTGTTGTTTTATTGTATGCCCTAGAAAAGAGTTTTTGATTTTTCCTGCTGTTACATAGCCGTCTTCTCTTTCAATCTTATAAAATAAGTTTCTTATTGAAGAGCTCATATCTTCAAGTCGGTTATTTATCTCTATGGCAACATGGTTTCGTCCTCTAATCCCTCCACGTTTAGTGTCCCTCATTTCTGAATCTACTTCTAGCTTGGAGCTGAAAGCGCATCTTTCTCCGTTAACTGTAACTCTAACCATAATTGCTGATTTACCATGTTTGTTCACACGGTTCCTCCTCAAATAAAAGATAATTTTAAAGGTACTACTCATAATGTTGTTTTTGTACACAAGTACTGTGTAACCAAATCTCAATGCAAAGGTGTAATTAATAAATATAAAATGAGTCGCGTTGAGAGAGAGAGAGAGACAATACGCGACAGTTCAAGGACTTACGCGTAAAACATCAGGCAATTTTGGTAACCTTTTGGTAATCAAAAACTGCTCAAACTTGGCAGTTTGATGTCTTTTAGGACGATTTCTATAAATGAAAAAAGCCCTATAAAACTAAGTTTTACAGGGCTTTGTGTCGTTTTGACCATCTTTTATCTTTTGGTCTAAGCGGTGACGACGAGACTCGAACTCGCGACCTCCGGCGTGACAGGCCGGCATTCTAACCAACTGAACTACGCCACCTCATTAAAGCGATGCAAAGATATGTACTTTTTTTTATCAAACCAAATATTCATGAATAAAAAACACATTTTTATTCATAAGCAACTATCGATCAAATTCTTAATCGCCAACAACACAACAGCCCCAATGACAAACAATCATCATTTCAATCTTTTTTTCCTAAGTCTCAGACCTAAGAAATGAGCTGAGAAGTATATTGGAAGCGTCACTAATACACTATAATAGATAGGTATTCCGAGGTATTTTCGAAAAAGTATAATCACCGGAATTGGTAGATGTATGTACACAAACCACCAAAACGATAATTTTTTGACGCCTCCTCTCAAGTACCCAAATGGCACTCCAAGTACAAATGTTAGCATTGCCAGCAATAAATAATCAATCATAATGCAAATTTACTCATAAAAAACTAAGTAAGAACATTAGCCACAGACATAGCACAGACACTAATTTCACAGGCAACTCCAGCATCCGAGCACTAAAAACTCGCAATTATAGTTTATCATTAGAAATAAATTGTGTAATTTTGCCGGACTTTTGTCATGATTAGTAAGATAATGAGTTATACTGAAGCATATAATATTCTATATGAAGGACTAAGCCTCGGCGAGCATACTTATGAGTATATTATTAATAATGGTTTCTTTTCAAGGCATGGCACAGGAGCAGTAAGTTCAGGAGACTTGTTGGCAAATGTAGTGTTGGTTAAGCACGCTTCGTTTATGGAGCTTTACTTTGACATTGAAGGAGATGTTGATATAGAGTGCGACAGATGTTTAGATCTATACAAACATGACATCCATTACAATGGAAAGCTAATAGTCAAATTGAGCGATAAACATATTGATGACGGAGATGATATTGTATGGATAGACAAAAAGGAAGGCACACTTCATTTGGCCAAGTGGATTAATGAATTTATAGTGCTCAGTCTACCAATGCGCTGTGTGCATCCTGATGATGCAAACGGCAAATCGACTTGCAATAAAACAATGATGTCTTATATAGATATCCCTAGCAGAACTCCTGACAAGGAAGAGCAGACTAATGACGCAGGAATATGGGATGCATTGAAGGCGCTAAAAGAGAATGACAAGAATAAATAAAATAAATAATTAAAAGAAGTATATAAAATGGCACATCCAAAGAGAAAGGTCTCAAAGACCAGAAGAGATAAGCGTAGGACTCATGACAAAGCAGTTGCTCCTACCATTGTTAGTTGTTCAAACTGTGGTTCAGCAATAAAATATCACACCGTATGTGGAGAGTGTGGGCATTACAGAGGAAAACTTGCTATTGAAACAGGCACAGCATAAGGGTCTTGTTTGTCACATAGTTAGTCTACTCTATTTGTACGACTAAGTTTTTTTGTCGCAGTAATGGTTTTGTACAGCTTTCTGATACGACTGTCTTACTTTAATTTAGGGTAAGGCATGTCGCCAAGCTGTAGTTATTGCTGTATACGTACGTTAATTTCTAACAGTCCAATTTAGCACTGTAGGAAAATAACACTAAAGGTTGTATATATATTTTATTTATAAAACAAAAGAAGTATTTTATGAAAGGGAAAGAAGCAAGTGGAGCCCAGCAAGTTAACGACATTAGCAAAGGAACTAAAATTGTTGGAGATATTACATCTACTGGCGATTTTAGAATAGACGGTACAGTAGAGGGAAATATTGTGATAGAAGGTCGTCTGGTAATAGGCAAAGAAGGAGTTGTAAAAGGACAGATAAAATGTAAAAGCCTTGAAGCATTCGGACATTTAGAAGGACAACTTCTCGTTGCTGATTTTCTTCAAATAAAATCAACAGGCAAGATAATTGGTGAAGTATCCACCTCCAAACTTGCAATTGAACAAGGGGCAACACTGGATGGCAAGTGCTCAATGAAAGGCAATAAGCTAAATGCCAACGGAGGAGAGTCGTCTTAGATTAGACGACCAAACTCTCTCTCTCTTGCAAAGCAATATTATGCTACTCCATACAAACGTATGCAAGCGAACAGTATAATATATTTAAAAACATTGACATTAACTGTCGCAGTGATATTATTCGCCGAGGCGCTTTTCATAAGATTTCATGGCGACATTCAGTACTCGCTGTTCTATCCGGCATCTACAATTATTGCTGCTATTACTACATGGAGTTGTTCTCTGATAGACAAAAAGACAGAGTTAATTAGCTCTATATCTTCAAGTTTCGTCATAAAACTCCTTGTATATGCAGGTTTAGTTATATATTGCCACCACACTAAATTTGCTCCTGTTATAATCTACGGCTCTCATATTGTAATTCTTTACATCATATTCTTGTTTGTAGATATGAGACACAAACTACGCATAATAAAAAGAGAACGTGCAAAAAGGCACTCTCCTCTTAAATAAACCTCCCGTTACAAATTACTTAAGAGATCGACGGTCTATCAAGAGATTTGCTTATCTCTGATGCTATATATCTATACTTTTGGTACTCTTTTTGCAATTCAAGCATTTCGTCAAAATCCTCATTGCTCAGGTTGGCAATTTTGCTTTGCACTGCCGACATGTATTCTTTAACACATTTAAGTTTGTACTCATTCAGCAACTTAGGCACTAGATTGCATAATATATCCCCTTCGGATTCATGAAAATGTTTCTTATCACTCCACCTCTTGCTCTCGGTATACTTTTCGGACAACAGCTCTATACTCAGACCTGCAACATCATTGTTGATATTATGAGTCATGAAGCTTTCTACATCCGATTCAATCTTTACATTGCCGTCCAATACTCTAACAAGCAAGTTAAAACATGTTGCAAAGGGCTCTTCTGAAGGGATTAAGTCGTCCTCTATCAAATCTGTCAAAACAAAGGAACCGACTGTCATCGGATTTCCATCTTCATCTTGAGCAAACTCTTCGGCAAAATATTTTATCGTAATACGCAACAATGCCCTGACCTCCAAACCTCTATCCCCCAGTGCTATTTTTTTCTCCGGTATATTTGGGGAGGTTTTGTTTTGTATTGACATCTGCCTCCTATCGTCGAAATATTTCCTCTTCTGAGTGTCTTCCGACTTCTTATGTATTATTTTAGCAACCTCGTCATATAGCAGACTTTCGTTTCGACCAAGCATTGCACTACACACGCTTATATATTCAGCTCTCGATATAGGATCATTAATCTGGGCCACACTTTCGACAATACTCCTTATTGCCTGAGTTTTTGCATACGGATCATTTTCTGATTCGTCAAGCATCAGCTTGGTTTTAAATTTAATGAAGTCCATCTCATTCTCTGCAATAAACTCATCGAGTTCGCTTGCACTTCTTGTCTTTGCGAATGAGTCCGGATCTTCACCTTCGGGAAGTGCAATAATCTTTATGTGCATCCCTTGGTGCAAAAGCATATCAATACCTCGCATTGAAGCCTTAATTCCAGCAGCATCACCATCATAAACAACCGTAACATTATTGGTAAACCGCTTTATCAATCTAATTTGTTCGTCGGTAAGTGCTGTACCCGACGATGCCACAACATTCTCTATACCTGCCTGATGCATCGATATAACATCTGTATATCCTTCTACGAGGAAGCATTTATCTTTTTGGGTAATAGTTTTCTTAGCTTGGAATATGCCATATAGCACCCTGCTTTTATGATATATCTCTGATTCGGGAGAGTTTAGATATTTTGCAGATTTGTCGGAGGTGCTCATCACCCTTCCGCCAAATCCTATAGTTCTACCCGACACACTGTGTATGGGAAACATAACACGGCCGGCGAAGCGGTCAACCTTCCAATCATCCCGTTGTATTGTCAGCCCAGATGCCGTTAGCACAGAAAGCTTATAGCCCTTTTTCTGTGCAAAGGTTGTAAAAGCCAATTTTTCTTCAAGAGCATAGCCTAGATTAAATTTCTTTATTATATCATCCCTAAGTCCTCTCTGCCTGAAGTATTCCAGTGCGATAGCTTTGCCCTCTTTGGTCTCCCATAAATTCCTCTGAAAATGCTTATCTGCAAAATCAGTAGCTACCATCATACTTTCTCGTAGATTTTTAGCCTCCTTTTCTTCTGCCGTTTCTTCTTTCTCCTCAATCTCTATTCCATATTTCTTTGCAAGAAATTTAACCGATTCCACAAAACTCAGATTTTCAATCTGCATAATAAAGTTAAAGATATTTCCTCCGCCACCACAACCAAAGCACTTGCAGATTCCCTTGCTTGGCGAGACTGTAAACGAGGGTGTCTTTTCATTGTGAAAAGGGCATAGCCCTATAAAATTAACTCCTCTTCGTTTTAATCTGACGTATTCGCCAACGATATCCTCAATATTGGCAGATTCTTTTATCTGCTCTATAATTATTTCATCGATCATGCTACAAAATTAATTTTTTATAAGAAGAATTGCTATTTAATATTTGTATAATTACTTTTACATCGTATCTTTTTTAGATAAAACAAGCCATGAGACAAGTCTCACACAGAAGCATGATTATATTGGCGAGATACACCTGCCTGTCGACAAGGCAAGTGTGGCAACTAAAAAACAAAATATAAATACATGAAATAAGATGAAAAGTAGAAGAAACTTTGTGAAGAGCGGACTAGCTGCGAGTCTCGGCATTTCTTTATTGCCGCATTTAGTATCCTGCAAGTCTGAACCCTTATTTAGATTTGCCGTATGTTCTGATATTCATAAGGATATTATGCCTGATGCGGACAAAAGGCTTGCGACTTTTATAAAAGTTGCAAGTTCCTACAATGCCAATTTCATAGTTCAGTTGGGAGATTTCTGTTACCCTACATCCGACAACAAGCAGTTTATGAGTATTTGGAACAGTTTTGCCGGCAATCGTTATTCTGTATTGGGCATGCATGACTTGAACAGGAACACAAAGTTGGAGATTACGGACTTTCTAAACATGCCTGACTCCCGCTACTCCTTTGATGTAAACGGAATCACATTTATAATCTTGGACACGAACTTTTACAAAGATTCCAACGGCAACTTCTACGATTATTCTGCACGAAATTTTATGGGCAAGGAGAACTTAAACCAAGTCCCTGACATTCAGACCGAATGGTTAAGGGCAAAGCTTGAACAGACTAATAATAAATGCATCATATTTTCTCATTATCCTTTGTACAATACCCAAAATCCGGAGATAAATGCCAATGTTCGCACTGTGCTCAACTCAGAAAACAGTAGAGCTGGATACAAGAAGGTTATCGCATCATTCAACGGCTATACTCACGCCGATTACTCGCAAACAGTCAACGGTATTACTTATGTTAGCATAAATAGTATGTCTAATATTTGGGTTGGCGCAAAATACAGCAGCACTAGGCGCTTCACTCAGCTTGACAATAAGAATTATCCTCCGCTAAAATACACAATCCCCTACACCTTGCCACTGTATGCGATTGTCGAAATCTTTAAAGACCGAATTAGACTAATAGGGACTAATTCTGCATTTATGAAGCCTACCCCACTAGACATGGATATGCACAGTAGAGAAGACGGCTTCCCTTTGAGACCAATAATATCTGACTTAGAGATCTCTATATAACACAATAGACAGTCTTTCGACTGTCTATTGTGTTGTATAGAGAGTTAATACAACTACGCCATAGCAACAATAGCTGCCCCAATAAGGTTAGCGTTTTCCACTCTTTGTATATCGAACTTTACATTACTGTAGTGCATGTGATCTAGCAAATCTCTAAGGTATCTTTTTACCATCTTATTATAGTCTTTAAATTCAGACAGGTGAGACCAAAACAGGCTACCTTCAGCAACTATCAGCACCCTAAACGTTCTATCAGAAGGAGGATTACTGCTTTTTATCAATCCTGCAATAGTTGATGCGACCAACTTTGCAGAGCGTTTATATGCATCCTGAGATAGCTCGACTGCCTCGACATCAAATTTTTTAGGATTATCAATTACATATGACATGTATTTCCCATCAGTAAGTTTGTCAAATTTGTCAGGAAATGCTGCATTTAAAAGCCTTCCGACAAACATTCCTGACACGGCTTTCTCGAATTTCTGTTTCCCTTTATTAGAAGACTGTTCGTCAACAATTTTGTCAAGCTCGGTAAGCACATCAGGAGAGAAATTTCCCGACTCCAAGTTTATAGGTAATATGCCTTCCCACTCCTCTGTTTTCTTATTTATTTTAGTTGTATGGAAAAATGTTGCCATGTTGGTTCCTGTCCCCACAATAAGACCGATATAGGAATCGAAACCGGGCAATGTCTTGCCAGCAAAAAGAGTTGTGACAGTATCGTTTGCCACCTTAATATCTGTAAACTTAGCTTTGCAATGCTTGTTTAGGTAATCCAACAAAGGTTTTCCGACCTTACTCCCAATCAGCTCATTAATAGCCAGATCCTTACTCATACTAATTCCTATAGCATCTCCATCCTTAAGACTTGTCGATGGATAGGAATAGCAGTAGCCAATTGGCGTTTCTTCTTGGTACCCGAGAACATTCACCAGACCTGCAATTGCTTTGAAAAGAGCCTCTAACGAGCGGGTTTCTCCTAGTTCCGGATCTAGTTTCTTGCCCACTGGTCCATGGCTTACTGTTGCAACCCCTTTCTTAAACTCGACAACTGCAACTCTAAGATTTGTTCCTCCAAAATCAACAACTGTCACTGCTCCGTTTAACTCTCCTTCTATGGGCGAAACATAAGTAGGTATACACAGTAACTCCTGCCCATCCTTATCCAGCCCCTGCATTACCTTGTCGCTAAACGAGTTACAAATACTCTTTTGTTGATTAATATCAAGACTTAATAAATTACGCATAATGTATTGTATTGTTTAAATAATCTATGATCAATAATAATGGTACGAATATAGGAATTGTTATTAAAAAAGGAAGCCTCTTCGCTTTTTTTTTTGAAAAAAGATACCATTTATTACTTCTGTTTAAGCATCTCAGTTCAGCTTGCCCACTCAGGTTTCTTACAATTCTCATACTAGATTTTATCGTCTACAAACTAAAGATTGTGTATATTTTGCCTATATACAAAAAAAAACATACCTTTGTGCGCCGAGATTTTAAAAGCAAGGTCTCGGTTCATTATTGATGGAGGATGTAGCTCAGTTGGTTAGAGCGCTGGATTGTGGTTCCAGAGGTCGCCGGTTCAACCCCGGTCTTCCTCCCCAAAACAAAAAGTATCTCAATTTATGAGCCAAGACAGTTCTGAGACACTTTTCTCTAAAGTCTAATCAGTTATCTTATCGTTAATCAACTACGTAAATCATAGGACAATGGACGCTCTCACAGACGAATATTTTATGAAAAAAGCAATCGAGCAAGCCGAACTTGCCAGATTGAAAGATGAAATACCCGTAGGAGCAATAATTGTTTCCAACAACATGATTGTTGCGAGAGCTCACAATATGACCGAGACCCTCAACGATGTAACGGCACATGCAGAGATGCAAGCAATAACGATTGCGGCAGACTACTTGGGAGGTAAATACCTCAGCGACTGCACTATGTACGTCACCTTAGAACCATGTTCTATGTGTGCCGGAGCACTGCGCTGGTCGCAGATTAGTCGTATTGTCTATGGAGCATCGGACACAAAGCACGGAATGAATAAACACCCAATGTTATTGCACCCCAAGACAGAGGTGAAGCATGGTGTTTTGGAGGAAGAATGCGGCATACTACTCTCTAACTTCTTTAAAAACAAGCGCTAAGGGCGACATTGCTTTATATCCGCTACTTTACTGAGCAGCTTTCTCGATATACCGATGCGGATCGGCTATAAAATCTTCCGGATCAGGGCGTTTGTCATTCACGCGTTGTAACAACTTATTTATTTCTCTTGTCTGTATACTATCGTATATTTCGTTGACTTGCATTACCCCGTTTATAAATTCAAGAGTATATAAATGTTTGCCGTCATAATTAAAATAATCCCACTTGCCTTCTTGATTCCCATTTTTATAACTCCCTTTTGATTCGGGATTTCCATTTTCGTAATAACTCACAGCATCTCCGCTGTACACTCCGTTTTGGGTGTATGTTTCAAATGAAACTTGTCCGCTACCGGGGAAGAACGTTTGATACTTGCCACACAGAGAGCCATTGACCCAATCGCTTGTCTCGAAAATAGTGCCATCCTTAAAGTATACTATCCGCTGTCCATTTTTTGTGTCGTTGCTATAATCTTGCTTATATGCCAAGATCCCATCCTTAAAATACTGCCATCGTCCCACTTTCTTGGTATCGGCATACGCCCCGGATGCTATAATTATTGCTTTTTTGTCATACAACTTGGCTTGTATAGTATCAGAATCTAAAGAATAAATGAGTTCGGCACACATAATTCCTGTACTGTAATATTTTTTCATTTTCCCGACTGGGCGTCCTGCATCAAAGAAGCCTTCGTACCTAGTGCGCCCGTTGTCGTATTTGACAATCCATCTCCCTTCCTTTAAGCCATCAGCATTGCTTTGATTAATCGCCTGCGCATTGGACAAACAAGGTGTTAGTACGCACAACAAGACAAGTAGTGTTCTATAAATTTTCATATGTTAATACTTTGTTTTTTAATTGTCAGATGTACCTCGCCAATATAATCATTCTCGTATGTGAGGACTTGTTCTCATGGCTCAGTTCATATTTCCCCCCTAATTCGACAATTAGTTCCCCGGCAGGCACTGATTATGCGCCACCTATGCTGTCGGTGTATTCCAAGGCTTTATTTACTTTATTAATAACCAATGTACGAAATACATCCACATCTTTTTCTTCCATTTCAATATTATCAAGGGCGCACAAAATCTTCTTGCGTAAGTCCTCGATATTTGTTTGCGGATATCTAAGTATATATTGTTTAATTGCTTTGCGCATTTCAAAGAATGGCAGATTCTCTGTTTTTATGACTTTGCTTACATTTGGAGGGATACATAACATTATTCCTCTCTTCAGAAAGAATGCAATAATCTTGTCAATATTCTTAACCTCTTCTTTTATAACACTTCGGTGATCATTTCCAATTTTACTTTTTGCATTTTCGACAATATCTCCAAATATCTTTATAAATAGTATATGATCTGGAGCATGATTAATAATATTGCGGGAATACTCTCTATAGTCTTGACCTTCGCGAATAGTCATCCACCATATTCCTTCTATAATCTCTTTATGTTTCTTTTGGGGCACCAAGCAGTCATACAAGTACTCCGTAATTTTATTATCAATAGAGTATTTGTTACCATTATAGCGTTCCCACAGATAATCTTCTATGATGTCATGCCAAAGTGCAGACATAAATATTGTTGAATAGTGTTCTCGTGTGGATCCAAAAATTCTTACCAGAGATTGATCAACCTGATCGCCTGTAATATATGCTTCTGCGTATTTAAGGGCGGAGAATACATTGTATAATACGTCTATACCGTGTTGAGAAGCATATTTGTCTTCGACTTTACGCATTTTGTCAACTGTCACTTTATTGTTGTACCTGATATGGTACATTCTGCGCATTACTGCAACAGCCTTGTAAAATACGCCAACAATAGCAGAGTCTGGATAACTCTGATTTATTTCAAATGTTTTTCTATAAAACTCGATAAAGTTTTGAGTTTCATTAAACCCTTCAAATTTTTCTTTACCGACAACAGTTGCATTTACATTTACCTCGCTCTCAAAAAGCTGAAAGAAATCGTAAAGCCTTTGGCTGAATGAGAGTTCAGCTCTTCTTATTCTTCCTATCTGAGTCGATTTACACATACACTATCCAAAATTACAAACCTTCGTTCTACTTATAATTCTAATCTTTTCCACACAAGATAGCATAAGTTAGACTCTTGGTTCTTTCTTGATGCCACCAAATTGTAAAGGTACTAAATATAAATCATAAAAAAAAATGTGCATTCTGTTTTCGTGATTTTTCTTCTTATATATATCGCATTGCACGGCTCAGTTGTTTTTTTATAATATTTATTATATTTCACAGATGCACCTAGAGTGGCATGGTCTTTGGGCTAAATTGATGTAATAGAAGCAAATTATATGAAGTGAGAAAGACCTTATCTACAGCACCTATATAATGTATTATATAGAGTTACTTATTCATAAGTATAAGTATATATGGCAAGTTTGTTTAACACAAAACACAACGCATTCTTTATTTAAGAAAAATAAACTCGAATATATACTTCTTTATGCAGAATTGCGTACTCTTTTGCATTTATTGTAAACGATGTATACAACAAGATGTTAGTAATTATCGCGACATATAAGTGTGCTCTTGTAAGTATTGTTATGTTTATCAGCAGACAAGATCATTAACTCTAACAAACATCTTGAGACATGAATACATTAAGAAAATACATATCAGACATATATGTAAAAAATAATCAAACTGGCAGGAATATAAGTTTGCGAGACAGTGATGTTTTTCTTGTTTCTTACCCTAAAAGTGGTGGGATCTGGTTGCGTTTCTTATTGGCAAACATATTAACTGATAAAGTTATAACTAGTTCTGATATTGACAAAGTCATTCCTAGCATATACTCTCAGAGTGAACAGCTGCTGGTCAAAATCAAGGGTAAACGTTATTTGAGCAGTAACGAATATTTTGATCCTCGATATAATCACACGCTTTATTTAGTAAGGGATCCTAGATGTATAGTTTTGTCGGAATATGTAGAAAAAATTAGATCCAATGTTATCGACAAGAAGTATCCCTTGTCTGACTTTGTTAAGGATTTCGTCAGTGGGCGCACAAGCATAGTCGGAACGTGGAGTGAGCATGTCGAAAGCTGGCATCATCTAAAATGGTCTACACAGAAGGACTTTCTATTAATCCGCTACGAGGACTTAGTGGACAACTTCAGGCATGTATTGTCTAAGATATGTACTTTCTTAGGCATCAATTACAACAACGATTTGATTGAATCAGCCAGATCGCGTAGTCTGTTTAGTGGTCATTTAGACGTTTCTGAACGTAAGACTGATTGTTTTAATCTAGAATATCCTATAGGCAAAGATAATCCTTCTTGTAACGGAGAGTGTTGGCAATACAAACTAGCAGACAAGGACATAAGGATGATAGAGCGACATTTTGGAGAGACCATGCAAAAAGCGGGGTATTCATCAAAGTTCGATAAAAGCTAATACTCTGAATCCCGTCTATGCATGTCTAGTTTTATCGACAAAAATACCAATATAGTAAAATTTATCAGCGATGACCCTCCTGAACTGATAAACGGCAAAGGAATTCCGATAACAGGGAATAAGCCCATAGTCATGGCAATATTTATAAAGAAGTGAAAGAATAAGAATGCTGCAGCGCAATAAATAAAAGCTTTTGAGAACATAGAGTCTTGTCGCTCGGCAAGATATAATATTCTAGCTACCAAGATCACAAATATGCTTATAAATATCAAGACTCCCACAAAGCCCCATTCTTCGCCTATTGTGCAGAATATAAAGTCCGTACTTCGTGCAGGGACAAATTCGTATTTTGCCTGAGTACCTTTAAGAAATCCCTTCCCCCAAAAACCTCCAGAGCCGATAGCAATCATAGACTGGTTCAGGTTGTATCCTGTGCCGAGAGGGTCAGACTCAAGTCCCAATACAATTCGGATTCTAGAGCGATGGTGATCCTTTAGGATATTGTCGAATATATAAGCACACCCTTGTGAATATAGAAAGAACACTATAGATGTCATAACGACAAGCAGTATACTCGACACACGCTTTTTGAAATTAAACAAAAAGATAGATATTATCCATACGACTCCCATAAAAGCACTTGTGAAGTAAGGCATTTCTATCCCTACAGACTGACTTATAATGTATCCAACAACAAACGACAGAGTAAGAATAACTATACTTTTAGTAAAAAAACCATTAAGTTTAGTCGATCCGCTGAATAGAATTAAACTGATTATCAATGACAGGTATATAACAAAATTGTACAGTCCCATTATCTGAACAAAGAATATCAATATTACTCCAAATACAAGTATCAGCAGCTTGGGATTCAACCCAAATCTGTATAATATCCATGTCAGACAGGCAAACATCATGGCTGTACCAAAATCGCCTTGCAACAATACAAGCGCAATTGGTATCATAAGAATAACAAATATCTTAATCATGCTTGCTCGTCCTCTCTCAATCATGTCATTATTAATGGAATAAGCTATCACCAATGCGGTTGCAAATTTGGCAAACTCGGATGTTTGAAGTGTAAATGGTCCAATTTCTATCCATGACGTTGATCCATTAACCCTTTTGCCTATCACTAAAGTTATTATGAGTGCTAATATTGATAATGCATAAACAAATAATGGTGCTAGTCGTATGGTTTCTACGTTTAGGAATATAATCAGGAAACCTATTAAGGAGGCTATTCCTACCCACATAACTTGCTTGCCAGCAAGGGTAGAGAAGTCAAATAGAGCCTTTGATCCTTCTGTATATGTTGCCTGATAAATAGTTAGTATTCCTATAAACACTAACACTAAATAGAGAAATACGGTTAACCAATCAACCCTAGATATATAATTCGTTTTCAGTTTGCTTCTCATTGTTCTAGAAGATTTGTGCTTGCTACCCTCTTTAGCAAGACCTTGCTCTTCTCACCAAGTTTGCCATTTAGGTATTTATCAATCAGTATCGATGCAACGGGTGCTGCATGTGTGGATCCAAAGCCTGCATTTTCGACAAACACGGCAACTGCTATCTTGGGGTCGTCTTTGGGAGCAAAGGCGATGAATGTTGCATGATCTTTGCCGTGAGGATTCTCAACAGTGCCAGTCTTTCCACAAATCTGCACATTGTCTAAACTATACCATCCTGCAGTTCCTCCTGGCTGCATAACTCTTTCCATCCCATCAATAACTATATCGAATGCGGCAGAGTCAATATGCGAATCTATTCTGGGTGCTATTATATCCTTATCGCCCACCTTTCTGACAAGATGGGGTTTTCTATAGTACCCTCTGTTTGCGACTAATGCGCAATGATTTGCTAGTTGTATAGGCGTTACTCCTAACTCCCCTTGCCCTATTGACAATGAAATTATCCAGGTCGATCGCCACGCATAGCCATTGAATGTCGATGTATCATAATACTCCGGCATAGGGATAGATCCTGTAGATTCGGGATTCACATCCATAGATACTCTATGCCCATATCCCAACAGCATAATATCGTCTCGCCATGATATGTATGCGTCTCTTATACTTGGGAACTGCTTGTCTTCGAGATAATCACTAAATGCATGACAATAGTAAGCATTACAGGATTTTGCAATAGCCGTTTTAAGATCCAAACTTGCACTATGATGGCATCCGACGCGCAGGCGTCCGACACTATATCCCCCAGAGCAGACATATTTCGTACTAGGGTTCAATATACCTCGCTTCAAGCCGACAAGTGATTGTGCTATTTTAAAGGTAGACCCGGGAGGATACGACGTGCTTGAGGCTCTGTTAAACATTGGCTTAAGCGAATCTTCTATCATTGCTTTGTAATTCTCACTCCTTTGATTACCTACTAATTTTGACAGGTCATAATTTGGGGAACTAAGGAATGTCAACATTTCTCCAGTTTTAGGTTCTATTGCGACAACCGCTCCTTTTTTATTTTGCATCAGCGAGTCTGCCAAGGTCTGTAAGTCTAGATCTATTGTGGTGTACAGATTATCGCCATTAATAGATGGCGTATCGTGAGCTCCGTCATCGTATTTCTTTTTGAATCTATTTTTGTGGTCTACAACTGTATATTCTTTCCCTTTTACCCCCCTTATTGACCTCTCGTATTCTCTCTCAAGTCCGCTAATTCCTATATAATCGGCTTGCGTATAGTATGGGTCCGCCTTTATGTCTTTTGATGTTGTGGCTCCCAAGTAACCAATAATATGAGAGGCTGCAGACGTCTTGTAGTCACGAATAATTCTTTTTTCAAAGTTGAATCCTGAGAATTGGTAAAGCTGTTCGCTGATTCTCATATACTCTGCTTGATCTACCTGTGATTTTATAATTGTTGTGGTATTATATCTTTTCTTTGCTATTTTAAGAATACCTCGGAGCGAGTCTAAAGGTATATTTACGACCCTCGATAGAGACATAGTGTCAAGACTCGTTACTTGATAAGGAGTAATCATCAAGTCGTATGCAGATTTATTTACCACCATTAATTTATTGTCTCGGTCGTATATAATTCCCCTTGCAGGATAAACCGTTGCCAACCTGACTGTATTGTTTCTAGCATACTGCTCGTATTCTGGGGAAAGCACCTGAATGTAGAACACTCTTACAAGCAGAATTAATGTCAAGAGTGCAATTGCGCCCCAAACGTAGTACTTTCTATAATCATATACATCCATCGCCTAAAACCATCTTTTGAAGAGAAAGAGAATAATAACCGTCAATATAGAATTTAGCAATGAGTTTAGCAAAATACCCGGCAGGTTTGAAAATGAGAATGCCTCTAGCGTATAAAGAGCAAAGTGATGAAAGAATACTACAGGACAGATGTATAAAGCATATTGTGCTCCTGGAAGTTTTGTCGGGGTGTAATATTTATTATCTCCTACTGCTTGATCTGCATCGACAAGGCTCAGTATTGGATTTCGTATGAATGCCAAAAATATTGTTGCTGCTGCATTTACCCCCAGTGTATCGTTAAAGACATCTATAACTCCTCCCTGTATCATTGCCAGAAACATTAACAATGGGGCTGAAGTGTTTCTAGGCATCATTATTATCGGCAATGTATAAAGAATGGGATTAAACATCTTAAAAATCATGACATTATCCAGCACAAGCACTTGCAGAAGAATAAAGAATATATAGACTACTATTTGTTTAATTATGTTCGTTCCCATCTTTTAAATTAAGTTCAAGGTCAGTGATTTCTTGCCCTCCCGGAAGCTTTGTTACATATACATTTTCGACATTACTAAAGTTCTCAGCAAGTTCGACCTCTATTTCGTAGTAATTTGAAGAAAATGGTTTTTTGAGATTTTTCACCTTGCCGATAAGCATCCCATGCGGAAAGCAAGACGAGAATCCAGAAGTAACTACCGAGTCTCCGACAGATAGCTCTACATGCTGAGGGATTTCATCTAGAAAAGCTAGTTCTCTTGTTGCGTCCCATCTGATTATACCATAATCGTTTGTTTTGGCGAGTTTAGAGGGGACAGAAATTTTCTCGTTCATCAGGGTAATCCCCAACGAGTAATTCTCCGAAGTATTGGTAATTATACCAACTATCCCGGCACTACTGACAACCCCCTGGTTTACACCTACTCCGTTTTTTCTTCCTACGCTGATTGTAAAGTGGTTGTGGCTACGAGTACGCGACAAGTTGATTATTTTGGCTTTTTCCAGAACTAAAGAGTCGCTTAAATGATGGTAATCTGGAATCTCCTTATATCTAGATGCCAACAACTGTAGCTTTAATACACTATTCTCGTTTATAAGTCTTTCATTATTCTTTCTTAGCTTGAAATAGTCTCCTATTGACGTCCTCAACTCGTATAGCTTTCCTGTCATATAAGCATGACTACCTGCATATTGAGCTATTTGAAAATCGTTGTTTTTTAGTATGATGAATATACAGACTCCCTCAAGCAACAAGAAAATCACAAGGTTTTGCAATCTTCGAAGTATCTGAAATAAATCATTCATCGTTTAAACCATTTGTAAGAAGCATAACAAAAACATGCACTAAATACACTAAATTTTAATTGGTTGTTCCTCTAATTTCTCTTAATGTACGTCAGTGTCTCTGGGCTCTTCAAGGCGTATCCGGTTCCTCTTGCTACTGCCCTCAATGGGTCCTCTGCAACATGAAATTTTATTTTCATTTTCTCGGTAAGCCTTTCTGATAGTCCTCTAAGCAATGCTCCTCCTCCTGCTAACCAGATACCTTGCCTTACAATATCAGCATATAATTCTGGAGGGGTGTCCTCAAGGGCAGCAAGTATTGCCATCTCTACCTTATTCAATGATTTCTCAAGGCATTTTGCTATTTCCTTGTGATTCACTTGCACAGATACTGGAAGAGCCGTAACCTGGTGAGGTCCGCTAACAATATATTCTTCTGGAGGATCTTTTAGCTCGACCATCGATGAGCCTACATTTATTTTAATAAGCTCGGCTGTTCTCTCTCCTATTTTTATATTGTGCTCATGCCGCATATGCTCCATTATGTCGTATGTAAATTCATCTCCGGCAATTCTAATGGATCTGTCCGACACTATGCCTCCTAGCGAGATTACTGCTATCTCAGTTGTTCCTCCGCCTATATCTACAATCATGTTGCCTTCGGGTGCCTCAACATCAATTCCTATTCCGATTGCTGCTGCCATCGGTTCTTCGATAAGGAATATGTCTCGCCCGCCTGCATGCTGAGATGAATCGCGAACAGCTCTGCGCTCTACCTCTGTTGCTCCCGAAGGAATACACACGACCATTTTCAGGTTCTTGGGAAATATACTCCCGCTTTTGCTGACCATTTTGATCATTCCCCTAATCATCTGTTCGGCGGCATTAAAGTCTGCAATAACTCCGTCTCTAAGAGGTCTGATAACCTTAATGTCTGGATGTGTTTTACCCATCATCTGCTGAGCCCTATCTCCAATAGCAACCAACTTTTCTGTTTTTAGGTCTATTGCGACTATTGAGGGCTGGTCGCTAACTATTTTTCCATTCTGTATAATCAAGGTGTTTGCCGTGCCCAGATCTATAGCTATTTCTTGTGTTAAAAATGAGAATAATCCCATATTATTTCTTTTTAATTTTATTAATGTTTAAAATGTCTTATTCCTGTAAATACCATTGCAAGATTGTTCTTGTTACAGTATTCGATAGATTCGTTGTCTCTTACAGAGCCTCCCGGCTGTATAATCGTATTTATCCCCTCATTGTGCGCTATTTCCACACAGTCGGCAAAGGGGAAGAACGCGTCTGATGCCATAGCTGCCCCCTTGAGATCAAATTTAAATGATTTTGCTTTCTCTATTGCGTGTTTCAGGGCATCAACTCTGGACGTCTCGCCAACACCGCTGGCTATCAACTGCTTGCCTTTCACCAACACTATTGCATTCGACTTTGATTGTTTCACCAACTTGTTGGCAAACAACAAGTCTTCTATTTGTTGTTTATTCGGACTTGCACTTGTCACAACGCTTAGTTCGTCAGGTGTTTCTTGTTTGTTATCTCTATCTTGTTGAAGGACTCCGTTCAACAGTGATCTAAATTGCGAATGGTTAAGTTTTATATCTTTAAGTCGCAAGATTATTCTATTTTTCTTTGAGCTTAAGATTTCTAATGCCTGAGCATCGTATCCCGGGGCTATAACAACCTCGCAAAATAAGCCATTCATCTGCTGTGCTGTTGCTTCATCAATTGTTCTATTTGCAACAATTATACCTCCAAATGCAGAGACGGGGTCTCCGGCAAGTGCTTTTTTCCATGCCTCGACTAGCTCCGAGTCAGAAGCGCAACCACAGGCATTGTTGTGTTTTAAGATTGCTATTGTTGTTTCGTCAAATTCTGTTATCAACTGAATTGCGGCCTCAATATCTAACAAGTTGTTATATGATATTTCTTTCCCATGCAGTTGCTCAAATATTTCATCAAGATTTCCATAATACACACCCTGCTGATGAGGATTTTCTCCATAGCGCAGGGTCTTTGCACCTTGTGCCCTATGAATAAATGCAGGTGTTCCGGTTTGAGTTGCAAAGTACTGAAATATAGCACTGTCGTAATGCGAACTCGTCGCAAATGCTTTCCTGGCAAGTGCTATACGTTCATCCAATGTAGACAGGCAATCGTTCTTGACAATCTGCATCAAATCGGGGTATTCATCTTTCGATGGGATTATTACCACGTCTTTAAAATTCTTTGCCGCTGCCCTGATAAGAGAGATTCCACCTATATCAATTTTCTCAATAATAGCACTTTGTTCATCTGTTTTTGCTACTGTCTCTTCAAATGGGTATAGGTCAACAATAACAAGATCTATCTCTGGTATATCGTATTCCTGCATTTGCGCATTGTCTGAGTCTAAATCGCGCCTCGACAAAATCCCTCCAAAGATTTTAGGATGTAATGTTTTAACTCGTCCCCCAAGTATGGAGGGGTATGAGCTAAGGCTTTCCACACTGCATACTGGTATTCCAAGGTCTTTAATGAAAGCCTCTGTTCCTCCGGTAGAAATCAAGTTAACTCCATTGGCATGAAGCCCTCTAACAATCTCGTCTAAACCATCCTTATGAAAAACTGATATTAGTGCGTTTTTAATCTTTTTTTTCGTACTCATGTCATGCGTTTATATGCGTTTGCAAATATAATAAATATAGCTTAGGGTTTAATACCTTTTAATGCTATTTCTAATGTCTTTTTAAAAGTATTATCCCTTTTCGATGCAATCTTATAAAAAGCAATGTCGCCCATGCTCTCTCTTGCAATATAAGCATACAAATAGGTTTTTATTAAATCTCCAGACTCTTTAATATCTGCCGCAGAAGGCTCATATTCTGCGGTTTTCAGGCTAGAAACGAAATCTAAGAAGACTTTATTGTCCTCCAAGTATTGAAATATATTTTCGTCGGTGCAACCCTCCTGTATTTTCTCACGATTTTTGTCAACATACTTAATTGCATATCGGTATATTTTAGCGTCTTCCTGAACCGAGTCTAGCAATACACTTCTACCGCCAGTATCTATAGGCACAAAAAAATCTGGCATTATTCCGCCACCGCCATAAACCTCACGATTCTTCTTGGTGTAATACAATTGCGACGAGTCAACACTTACGCTGTCAATGTTTGTCAGCTCTCCGTGTTCATAACGGTGCAAAATATCCAAGGAGTACTCGCTACGTCCATGCTCATAAGATTTTTGTATACATCGACCACTCGGGATATAGTATCTGGCAGTAGTAATTCTGAAGGCAGACCCATCCGACAAGGGAATCTGAGTTTGCACCAACCCTTTACCAAAACTGCGCTGTCCTATAATATATCCAATATCATTATCCTGAATTGCCCCTGCAAATATTTCACTTGCTGACGCTGAGCTAGAACCAATCATTACGTTTATGGACAAGTCTTTGAACACACATTTCTTTGTTGCTCTCGCTTCCTCCTTATTTTGATGAGCTCCCTCTGTAAATAATATTAACTCATCTTTTTCCAAGAAAAAGTCAAGAATATTGACTACTGAGTATAGCGATCCTCCCGGATTATCCCTCAAATCTACAATTAGACTTTTCATCCCTTTTTGCATAAGGGCAAGAACATTCCGCTGAAACTCCTTGTCTGTAATCTCCGAAAATCGGTTTATCTTTATAAATCCAAGTGTATCGTTTATCATATAACTTACATCAACACTGGAGATAGGGATGGCCCCCCTTGTTATCTCAACATCTCGAATGTCAGCGATGCCACGACTTTTTATTCCCAATTTCACCTTTGTTCCCACACCTCCTCTCAGTAGCGTCATTATCGAGTCGTTGCTAAGGTTGACTCCTGCAATTGTCGAATCGTTTACTTCGACAATTCGATCTCCCCAAACAACTCCAGATTTCTCTGATGGACCACCTTCTATAAGCCCAACTACCATCACCGTATCCTCAAAGAGGTTAAACTGCACGCCTATTCCGCCGAAGTCCCCTCTCATGTCTTCATTCACTGCCCTCATTTCTTCTGCCGAAATGTATACAGAATGAGGGTCTAATCCTGTCAAGATATCAGGGATGATACGTTCTATTATACTGTCGGTATTTATCTCATCAACGTATCTGGTCTTGATCGTATTGATAATCTTATCAACCTTACTGCTACTGGTTTTCCATATTGTTGATTGTCGAGGTGGCATCTGTGTCGCAGCTCTTATAGCCATACAATAACCAATAAAGGCTCCTACCATGAAAAACAATACAAGAAAAATGACAATTATATATCTATCTTTTATTTTCATTTTATAAATTTGTTATTCTAAGTAATCAGTCCGTCTTTAACCCTCAATATTCTATCCGACTCATGGGAAAAAGATTCATCATGTGTAACAATAACAAAACTCTGTCCAAATTTATTTCTCAGTTCAAAGATTAGGTCATGCAGTTCTTTTCTGTTTTGAGAGTCTAGATTCCCCGACGGCTCATCAGCAAAAATAACTTTCGGTTTATTTATCAAGGCTCTAGCCGCAGCTACCCTCTGGCGCTCTCCTCCCGAAAGCTCATTGGGTCGATGAGACAGCCTCTGAGAAAGTCCCAAATAGTCAAGCATCTCTTTAGCTCTTTCCTCTGCTTCAGTCTTACTTATCTTCTGTATTAACGCTGGAATCATGGTGTTTTCTAGGGCACTAAATTCTGGCAACAAATTATGAAACTGAAAAATAAAGCCTAGTTCTCTATTTCTAAAACTCGCCAATTCTTTCTCGCTTAGCTCGACAACATTAACACCGTTGATTTCCACTGTCCCGTTATCAGGCTTCAGCAAGGTGCCAATTATCTGCAACAATGTAGTCTTGCCAGCCCCACTTGCCCCAACAATACTCACAACTTCGCCTTGCAATATACTTAAGTCTATACCTTTCAGCACCTGCAGGTTGTCGAAGGACTTGTGTATTGATGTCGCCTTAAGTAATTGCATTCGGTCTTACTGTTTTGCACTATTAGTTTCGTGATATGTGTAGCTGTCTGTCGTGTCATCAGACACATCATCATGCACCTTTGTATTGTCATCTGTCTCGGCAATATTGCTGACACTATCTTTAATAGTATCGTCTATCGAGGAGGTGATATTTGACACATCGTCTGTGATAGATTCTTGTATATCTCTAGCTTGAGTTTCGATGGTTCTTGAAATATCTTTCATTGGGTTTTCTATTTCGCTTGATGCGCTGTTTATCTCCCTTTTTATCTCATCAGAAGCCCTTCTAAACTCTTTCATTCCTTTCCCTAAAGTACGAGCAATATCTGGAATAGCTTTGGCTCCAAACAACAAGACAGCTATCCCGAAAGCAAAAAGCAACTCCCACGCACTTACAAATAATGGGTATATGTACATTGTCCTTAGATTTTCCGTAAAGGTACAAACTTATTAAATAACCACAAGATTATTTCCAGATTTTAACCACCTGAAACGTATGCAACAAGCTCTTATACGGCCTTAATTTTTCTAAATCTCAGCCCCATTACACCCCAAAATGCCTCATTAAAGATGCCTCCTGTCATTTTTGATGTCCCTCTTGTTCTATCAGTAAATATTATGGACACCTCTTTTACCGAGAAGCCGAGTTTCCATGCCGTGTATTTCATTTCTATCTGAAATCCATATCCTTTCAGCATAACCTTATCAAGGTTTATTGTTTCAAGAACCTTTCTACTATAACAAACAAATCCAGCTGTCGGATCATTAATAGGCATTCTTAATATCGTGCGAACATACTTAGACGCGCCATAGGACATTAGCACCCTGCTTAGTGGCCAGTTGATGACATTGATGCCGATGACATATCTAGAGCCGACTACCATATCAGCTCCTGCCTCTGCCTCACCGAACAGTCTTATAAGATCGTCCGGATTATGCGAGAAATCACAGTCCATCTCAAAGATATAATCAGCACCTAAAGAGAGTGCTGTCTTAAATCCATGAATATAAGCTGTCCCCAAGCCGAGTTTCCCACTCCTCCGTTCTAAATGCAGCCGGTCTCCATATTCCGCTTGCAAACCTGTAACAATGTCTGCTGTACCATCAGGAGAATTGTCATCAACTACTAATATCTCAAAAGACGGAACAAGAGAAAAAACCTTTTCAATCATCAACTTGACATTTTCTTTCTCGTTGTACGTCGGAATAATTACAATATTCTTGCTCACTCGTGTAAAATTTTTCGACAAAAATACTAAATATACACCAACTGTTAATACCTATTTTGTTTTTTCTACGAACTTGAATATTTTTGCACAATAAAACTTGGCAATTATGAAAAGTATCTTAACTGTAATAATATACATATCTCTCTCAATACTTATAGTATCATGCAACTATAAACAAGACAACAAACCCTCGTCAAGTCAAGCAAACTCCTCAACCCGAAGCCACAAGGATTCTACCATAGAAGAAATAAGCTCGATTACTAGCGACTGGATTCAAATAGCCAATAAAGTAAATCAAGCAGAGCAAAATTACGTTCAGAATCCAAACAACGATAATAAGATTATATACAAACAAGCTCTGCAAGACTGCATTGACTACCTTCCACACAATTACAAGGAGGCAGATATGCCTAAAGAAATGATGGAGCAAGCAATAGGTCAATACAAGAAAATAATAGACGAACTGACTGACTAGGAAGCAAACATCTGCATTTTACCAGAATCGCAATATATTCCGACATTACCTTCTCTTAAAAAAAAGAGTACGAATGTTAAATTGAATGCTAATTACACACCAATCTTGCCGAAAAGCGGCTCTTCTAATCGAGTTTTATTACAAGATTTAGTAAACACTACGCAATCCACCTACAATAAACACAACTCCTCTATTAAAGAAGGATATAATTGTTTGCTCTTTTACCGCATTAACAAATATTTAATCATAAATCTACATTAAACAAAGACCGCAACAGGCTCTCACCTAAACACATAACAACTATTGCATTAAAGATGCTTTATTTAACAATTATTATTCATTGTAAGGCATGAGTTTTGCATAATATTACAACAAACACAATAACGGGAATTTATAAACGATGAAAAACACAATAACCATGAATAACATAAAGCAACAGCTCCTAGACCTAAGCCCGAAGCTTGAAGGCTATGCGTATTCCTTGACGTCAAACTTTGACAAAGCAAAGGACCTTTTACAAGAAACAATGCTAAAAGCTTTGGCTAGTGCCGATAAATACAAAGAGAATAATAATCTGAAAGCTTGGACGTATGCAATCATGAGAAACACATTCATAAACGAATACCGAAGAGGAACAAGAATAAAATACACTCTTGATGACGAAGAGGTCTATGTCCCCTCTTTATACACCATTACAAGTTCTGTGGACGCCGACTCTGAATATAATTACAAGTTTATTCAAAAAGAAATCGACAATCTAGATGACAGTTTTAAAGTGCCGTTTGAGATGTATGTAAATGGATATAAATACAGAGAGATTTCCCAAAAACTAGATATACCTTTGGGAACAGTAAAAAGCAAAATCTTCATCACGAGAAAGAAACTAAGCAACTCACTCAAAGACTATGAGTGGAACGACTAAATAAAGACATCCAATAAATATCTTTATAGAGCCACCAACTACCAACACTCTAGTTGTCAGTTGGTGGCTCTTGTTGTTCATCCCACTCTTTAAACTTCTTAAATTCTTTGTTAAACCGAGCTACACCCCACCCTAAAACAGCGGCATCGTCAATAAACCCCAAAAAAGGAACAGCATCAAGTACTACGTCTATCGGACTCACAAAATAAGCAATGCAAAATATCCATATAAGAATGGATTTTATTGACATACCTCGATATTTGCGACATATAGCCATCTTTATCATTCTAAATATCTGCCTAAACATACTCTGCCTCTTCACTATTTCTTCACCCATGTGCGATGTATTTTATGTAGTATTATGTACATACAACCTTTTTCTATTCTCTGTTACAAGTCGTCAAATATACACATTTTTATGCTTGATAAAGATTCCTACTAATTTATAGTTCTCTACTTATTAGCTGTTATACCTCCAACGATTCCAATAATATCTGCCCAAAACATCGGAAATCAGAAGCATAAAAGCATCAAGACCATCGCGACTTTGCGCACCAGAACAGAGCAAATTCCAACTGAGCAAGGCAAAATCTAAACATGTGCATGACTTTTCAGTCGAGTCCTAGATATCACTAACATCAGTACGAAGTTTCTATCACACTGCCTCTTTCAGTATCCTTATATATTTTCAGGTGTACGGGTATTTCCTGCTGCAACTCTTCGACATGTGAAATAATACCGACCACCCGATTTTCATTCCGTAAAGATTTCAAAGTGTTAAACACCTGTCGCAAAGTATCTTTGTCTAATGTACCGAAGCCTTCGTCGAGGAAAAAGAAATTGCGGTCTTGCTTGTTTTGCGTTTGCACGCTTTCTGCCAAGGACAGTGCCAAGGACAGCGACGCCTGAAACATCTGTCCACCCGAAAGGCTCCTGACGCTCCTCGTGCGCCCCTCGTTCATATTGTCGCGAACAATAAACTCATTAGCCTCATTGAGTTCCAAATGCAGTTGCTGCTTGGTGAGATGGGCAAATCGTTTATTAGCCGACTGACAAAGATTTTTCAAATAAACCGACGACACAAAATCCACAAAACCATTAGACCTAAACATTTTCTTTAGAATATCGATATCGCTCTTTCTCAATTCCAAATCCTCCTTTTCCGTTGAGAGTCTTGCTTTTTCCTGCAATTTTTCTTTTGTCGTCTTTATTTGTTGCTCTATCTGCGCTAAGGCTTTATTACATGCTGCTACACCTGTTTCAATATCTTGCAACTCGACTCCCAGAAGAGCAAATTTTTCATCGTCGAAAATCTTGTCTCCCAATTCCTGCCTTAGTTCTTGGACTTTTTTCTCTATGGGCGAATACTTGGAGTGATACTCGTTAATTTGCTTTTCCGCAGTATCAGCATCAAAATCAGAGTTCAGAAGACTAAGGACTGTTTCAAGATTGTCAATCCCTTGTGTGTAAAGGTTTGCATCTAGTTTTCTCTCGGCGTTTTCTAAGTCCTTTTTTTCTACATCGATATTACCCTCCAATTCTTTCTTTGTGGAGTTTAGCTCTGCCAATTCAGTCGCCAGGTTCTCAGTCTCCTTTGCAAGTTTTCCGTATGCCTCCTCTATTGAGGATATTTTTTTCTCCAAATCTGCTGCCATGCTTGCAGCTCCCTTATTCTCTGCATAATCCTCAAATCTCAACAATGCAAGTTTTGCCTGCATCGAATTGAACTGACCTTCCTCGTAACTGAGGTCTTTTTCAAAAACTGATATTGCTTCCCTATACTTTTCAAGCTTTGAATTGCTTTCTTCCAGCTCTTTTTCAGTATTTTCGATATTTCTTGTAATAATTTTAAGCTCCTCTAGTTCTGCCGACAATTGCTGAATATGAGACTTTATCTCATCGGGAGCAAGTTTCTCACCACCCGATGCCAATAAAAGTTCCCTTTGTGTATCCACCTCTGTTGCACGTTCTTTTATCTGAATATCTAAGTCCAACAGTTCCTTTTTCAAAGTCGATATAGCTTCGGAAATACTAAGGCTGTTAAGTTCTGCCTTTTCCAGTTCTTGCTTTTCCTGTATGCTCCTATCCAT